>JAGTQJ010000111.1 GCA_018396515.1 Candidatus Bathyarchaeota archaeon
TGGCCCCTCGGGAACCCCCGCTAAACTGGTTAAATGCGGGAAAACCTTAAAACCTATCGCTGGGAGGTTGGCTCAAACCCCGAATATGTTCGATTTAAATATGGTTGAACCCGAATTCTGAGCTCGATGAAGGTCGCGATAAGCCTAGGGGGGAGGCTTCTAACAAAGGTGGACGGAGTAGAGCCCTATCTGAAATATGCTGGGGTTCTAAGGGAGCTCAGAAGGAGAGGGAACAAGGTGGTGGTGGTCTGCGGGGGTGGAAGGATAGCTAGGGAGTATATCCATAAGGCCCGGGAGCTTGGTGCCCCCCCTCACCTCCAGGATCGCTTGGGGGTTCTAGCCACCCATATCAACGCCCTGCTGCTTATAGCCGCCCTAGGATATGATGCATATCCCAAGGTCATCCGGAGGGCTGATGAGGTTAAAAGGCATATCGATGAGGGGATTCTCGTCGGCGGAGGCCACCTCCCTGGGAGCAGCACCGATTACAGGGTCGTCCTATTCGCGAAAGCCATGGAAGCTGACCTGATCGTGAACGCCACGGAGTATGGAGGGGTCTTCGACAAGGATCCCAGTAGATGCCCTGAAGCCGTGAAGTATGAATCTCTAACCTTCAAGGAATTGGAGAGGATAGTGAAGAGAAGGTTCCAACAGGTTCCAGGAGATTACGGCCTCTTCGACCTCAAGGCAACAAGGCTTGCTGGGAGGCTCGGAATCCCAGTGATCTTCATAGACGGCTCAGACCCAGAAGAGATAATCCGGGCGATCGAGGGAGGCCATAGGGGAACGGTGGTTCGAGGTTAGAGGCTTAGGGCTCAGCAACATCGATAGCGTCGAGCATTTGAACCTGCTCATATATGATCTAGAGGAGGAGGCTAGGATCTTCGGAGGAGTTTTCAGGATTTAAAATCCAATATTATGAGGAGCTAATAAGAGACCTGAAAGACCTGAAAGGGAAAAGAGGCTCTAATAAACCAGATGAACAGGATTAATTATGGAGTTGCGATGGGGGGTTCTACCTCATGTTATAACTTTATCTTCATCCCAAATCCATCAAGGATATCTAGCTTTAATCCTCATAACTGGATTGGAAACTTTTTAGACTAGATTTCTCCCTCCTCCATGGCTGGTGGATCAGAACTTAAGCTTAGCAAGCTATTTCGCTTTGTCTTATCATCTTCTTGATTTCGTTCAGTACTGATTCAACATTCATCTCTTTCGACTCTTCCACCCCTTTGTTCACATGTTTATGATGTGGGAATGTTGAAATATTCTTAAAATGGGGTGCATTATCCCATCTTATTATTAACCTTTTATCAAAGAAGACATGGTAAGAGTATCTTCTTAGTTCTGGTGTTCTATGCTCCCATATATCCATCAACCAGTTGTTTATCAGCTTAACCCTAACCTTTAAACGAAAATAGCTCCCTACACTATCAAAACTGACAGAAACTATTTCTTTTACGATGTCTGATCTTTTTAAGTCTTCTATAATTTTAAGAGACACTTATATCCAACTCTCTGCTAGCCTTCCTCCAAGCTTTAAGCATATTCCTAGCAGACTCCCAATCCATCCACTCATCTTCAAGCTTGGGATTTGCTTTACCCTCAAGCCTTTTGGTGAAATCTTCAAAGCTTCCATACTTTCTCTCATATTTTCTAATTATTTTTTCGTAAGTTTTTATCTTTTCGGTACTAAAATTCTTGATTAGATCTTTGAGAAACTTCTCAGTAGAATTGTAGATTCCGGCCTCTATGAAAGGTTTAGCAAGCTCCTCAATCCTCTTCATATACTCAAGTTTATCCATGTCAAGCAATTAATGATATTTCAGCTGGTAATATTTAAACTTGCTTGTTAGGTATATTCGAAATCATACACCTAGCAAAACCTTAAAAATAAAAAGCTTAAATTTGTTTGAGTGAAATCTTTATTCTAGAACAGACTGGAACTTCATAAACAGCTTGAGGATCTTATGTAAGTGTATGATGACATATGATTACATCATTGTACATTGAAATATCTATGAAGAAAAAATCGATACTTATTCTAGAAAAAACTAATTGAGAACATAAAGGAGGCATTAAAAAACCTATAAATTAATGGAGTTAAAAGAGTTAATAAGAAGAATAACTATAGGAATGGACACACGATATGATTCAATAAAAATTAGCTCTCTATTGAAAGATTTTTGGGATCGTTTAGTTCGTTCTTTCTATGTTAAAGATTAAGAGGTTAGTTTAATATGTAAAACTATTCTTGAAAGGGTTAAGGAACTGATAGATGAAGGGAGGATAGATACCAGTATGCTCTTCTGCCCCAACAGGTTGCTCCAATCATGGCAGGGTTGGGCCGGACAACCGGATAATCAGTGCTGGGCCGATATGGCAGGAGGAGGATCCATCTCCTGAGATGCAAGGCTTATTGCAGGGCCTTCTCCGGGCGAGGGACACCATCCCCTTTAACCTGAAGGCCAGTAAGGCATCCTCTATCGTATAATCGGCTCTCGGTGGGCTGGTCTTTGGCAGGGGGCCTCCTCCAAGAGTTATCTATAGCGGCCCACAGTTGGCATCAAGCAAACATAGCCTTATTAAGCGGCAGAACAACACTATGTTCCGCATAACCATCGATTTAAAGACTCTAGGCTTAAAGTTCGAGGTCATAGGGGAACGGTGGTTCGAGGTTAGAGGCTTAAGGCTCAGCAACATATATAACGCCTCCCTCCAATCTAATGAGCATCTAAAAAGGTAGGAGATGATGAGTAAGGAGTACACCCCCCTCGATAGGTTCAGGTTTCAGAGGATGCTCGAGATGCTCGAGGGTAAGGAGGGGCGGGGAACAGAGCTCATAAGTGTGTATATCCCGCCGGGAAAGCAGGTAAGCGAGGTCATGGGGGATCTGAGGGAGGAGTGGGGCACCGCCAGCAACATAAAGTCCAAGACGACGAGGAAGAATGTGCAGGACGCCCTTGTCAGGGTTATGGAGCGCCTCAAGCTCTTCAAGCAGATCCCTGAGAACGGCCTGGTCATCTTTGCAGGGACCATCGCCGGAGACCAGCAGGGGGTTGGGGAGATGGAGACCTACGTCCTCATACCACCCGAGCCCATCTCAACCTACTACTACCGCTGTGATCACAGGTTCATGCTCGATCCCCTATACGAGATACTGAGAAGCGAGGATGAGTACGGGATTCTGGTCCTGGACTCTAAGGAGGCGACCTTCGCAAGGCTGAAGGGGAGCAGGATCGAGGTGATTAGGGAGTTCAGCTCGGGCGTGCCGGGTAAGCATAGGGCCGGTGGGCAGAGCAGCAGGAGGTTCGAGAGGCTAAGGGAGATGCACCTCAACGAGTACTTCACGAGGATAGGGAACCACATGACGGAGATCTTCCTCGGGGTTCCAAACCTGAAGGGTATAATCATAGGGGGGACAGGCCCGACGAAGGAGGAGTTCGTTAAGGGGAACTACATCCACCACGAGCTTAGGCCGAAGATCCTAGCGGTCGTCGACACGGCGTACACAGGGATAGAGGGCGTTAAGGAGGCGGTTGAGAGGTCGAGCGAGCACCTGAAGAAGGTCCGCTACTTCGAGGAGAGGCAGCTGATCCAGAGCTTCCTATACGAGATAGGCCATGATACAGGCCTCGCCACCTATGGGGAGCGGGAGGTCATACAGGCCCTAAAGAGGGTTAATGTGAGGATCCTCCTCCTATCAGAGGGCCTAGACCGGTTTATGGTGAGGTTCAGGTGCGGGGAATGCGGGCAAGAGGAGACAAAGATAATCGAACGAAGTGAGCTCGAAAGCCTTGAGCAGCCTCCAGGTGGACTGAGATGTCCCACCTGTGGAAGTGTAACCTACTCGATGGTGGAGAGGGAAGACCTCATAGAGGCTCTATCCAAGATGGCTGAGGAGGCTGAGGCTAGGGTCGAGATAATCTCCACGAAGACCGAGGAGGGGGAGATGCTCCTCAAGTCCTTCGGAGGGGTCGCAGCCATCCTCAAGCGCCCCCTATACTAGCTAGATGGAGAATCGGATCCCTGGATACCCATCCACCTCCACGTCCCCTCCAGATCCCCTTATGACCTCTAGCCTCTCCACCTTCACAGTCTCTTTGATATCCTTCATCCCCGACTTCAGGGCCTCAAGGCCCTCCTCTCCCTCAGCGTATAATGCCACATAGGTTATGGGCCTGTTCAGTGGGATGCCCCTGCGGTTCTTCTCCCTACGCAGATCCCTAATAACAGAGATTATGAGTTCTCCCTTCTCCTCAGCCTCAGGGTCGATCAGCGCCTCATTAAACTTAGGCCAAGGGGTGAGATGGATGCTGTCCCCCTCTCCCGCGGAGTACATGTAGCTGTAGATCTCCTCAGTGATATATGGGATCACCGGAGCCAACAACTGTAGGATCCTCTTAACGGCATAGTGGAGGGCCGCTTGGGCTGCCCTCCTCTCCTCCCCACCCCCATATAGCCTGTACTTCACGGCCTCGAGATAGTGGTCGCAGAAGACATGCCAGACGAAGTTTCTAACGGTCTCCAGGGCGTTCATGAACTGGCACTCCTCCAGCCAGTCCGTCACAGCCTTCACAACCCTCTCAAGCCTGCTCAGCATCCATCGGTCCAGGAGTTCAGGCTCAGCCTTAATATTGGGGTCATAATCCTCCAGCTGGATGCTCACGAACCTGCAGGCGTTCCAGAGCTTCCTCATGAACCTCACCCCATACTCCACATCGCTCCATCTGAATGGCACATCGAATCCCGTGCTCCCACCCGCCGCGGCCCACTGTCGAGCCGCATCAGCTCCGTACATATTGAAGACCTCTGGGGTGGCCACGAAGTTTCCAAGGGACTTGCTCATCTTCCTCCCATCCCTTCCGAGAACCATACCGTTTATGAGCACAGACCTGAAGGGGGCCTCTCCGAATAGGGCTAGATGTCTGACCACGAGGTAGTAGGCCCAGGTCC
>JAGTQJ010000110.1 GCA_018396515.1 Candidatus Bathyarchaeota archaeon
AACCTGTCAACTATGTCATTAACCCTTGGGGTCATCCTGAATATCACCCCATAGGATGATCCGGGAGGGAATCCAGTCCTCTCCTCTATCAGTTTTGAGTTCTCGGATAGGGGGATGATCCCCTCCGCCGCCTCCCTGGATATCCCCAGGCTTGAGGCGAGGTTGATGTTCGAATCTGCATCCACAGCCAGGACATTATACCCCTCCCTCGCCAGGAGCCTGGCTAGGGTCGCGGCTATGAAGGTCTTCCCAACTCCTCCCTTGCCTGCCACTGAGAGCTTCAAAGGGTTTCACCCACTCCTACTGGCCTCTTGGAGGTCTAATATCGAGAACTTATTTTTAGATGAAGGTGGAGGAGGGATGTTTTTCACTCCATTTCGGGCTTCCAGTTTTCACTCAAGAACTTTGGGATGCCTGAGGAGTCTAGGGGGCCGACCAGGGCCTTCCATCCGGAGAGCTCCTCCACCTCCCCACTTATCCTGGCCGCCCTCCCTGGGAGGATGAGCTTCCTATGCTTCACGATTTCCCCCACCTTGAAGTTCTTCAGGGCCTCTGCGACCGTGTCAGCCGTCATCTTCCTCCCCGCTATCGCGCTCTCAACTGATAGGCCCTCCGTGTCCACCACCACCAGGTGGCAGTCTATCTTGGCTGAGTCCAGGTCGGATGCAACGGTGTAATATGTCAGGGCGAAGTTGGAGGTTAGGAGGACTGGGGAGAGCTCGTTGGGGGAGCCGAACCTCCTTACCCCAGGCTCCACAGAGACGGGCTTCCTGGGATCGGTGTAAATGTTCTGCCTCAGGATGACCAGGGGGAGGAGGGCCCACCCGCTGATGCTGTGCATTATCAGGGCGTCGGCATACCGAACTATCAGAGCCGCTGCCAGCATCGCCTCATTCCACTCGTTTATGACGGGATCCTCAGCCTCCTCACTCCAGACTGTTATTGGAGTTCCCAGGAGGGGGAAGCCAAGTAGGTCATCACCCCCATCGATCGCTGCGATCCTAAGAGCCGTGAAGTTGTTCAGGGTCTCGGGGAGACCCTCGGATCCTAGGGTTCCAGGGTCTAGGACAATGTCCTTAACCCCATACTCTAATAGGGTCTTCGCTAAGGACTTCAATCCATTAAGGTCGAAGGGGGATGAGGCCACGAGGGGGCAGCCGTACATGATGGCCAATTCTGCCATCTCCCTCCAGTTGTCCTTGGTCGCCGCGTAGATGAGGGGCCTCTTATCCGGGACTGCGGCCAATCCCTGCTCCATAACCGTCGGGTCTAGGGAGCATAGGATGAGGGGCATCTTGGAGGCCTCCCAGGCCTTCCTTACAGCTGCTTCGAATCTACTTGGATCGTTGGACGTTGACCTTATGGCAAGCATGTCTAACTTCAGCTTCATACCTATGTACTCGTACTCGAACTCCCTCACGGCCTTTATCCTGGCCTCCATCTCCCCCTCATCCATCTCGTCGCTCAGGTCTATGGCTATGGCGGTCGGGTGGAAGTAGGTTAGCTCATGGCGGTAGACGACGTATTCCCCTCCAAGGGTCACTTTTCCATCTCCCGCGCCCACCTCTACGGCCCTTATCGGGGGCCTTAGGAGGTCCCATAACTTATCATATAATGGCTTATTCTTGGGATCCATGAGGGGGGGGCACTTCTCCAGTGGAACCTCCCTGTTGACCAGCCTCGCGGCGAAGGCCATACAGTTGGTCTCCCCACACTCCTTGCAGTTGGTACCTGGGAGGAGCTTGTAGACATCTATTGGGCTCAGCTCCTTAGCCGGCATCAATCACTGCCTCCTATATCCTCAGCCCAACCCACTCGATGGGCTTCTCGGGTATGATCTTCTTCATCAGGTTGTCTATCATCATCTTCATCGCCTTCACCGAGGCCGGATGCATCATCATGAAGTAGTCGACCCCAGCTAGGAGGAGGGTCTCGGCGGTTATCGCCTCCCATAGAGGTCCCCTCAGCTCCCTTGGAGCCCACTTTGGTCCAAGCTGCATCCAGGCCTCCCTCGCCGCCCAAGCATTCGTCGCCCCTGAAGAAATTGGGTGGTTGAGCTCTGGATCTCCCTTAAGCGCGGCTAGACGTGCCCTCTCCATCACGGTGAAGGCGTAGTCGAGGCCGTAGCCCAACGCGGCGGTGGTTGTGTCCATGACTATGTGCTCCTTTGGCATATACTCGTAGAGCTTCCTGTTCAGCTCCCTGGCCTTGTTCACATCCATCGATGTGAAGGCTATAATCCTGTGGCCGTGCTCCTCCACAACCCTCGCTGTGGCCTCAATATCCATGTCAAGGGTTACTGAGCCGAATAGGATTCTCTCCCCTTCAGTGGCCTCGGCGACTGCCCTGAAGACCTCCAGATCCTTCTTCGGATCCCCGCAGCCACCCACGGCTATGGGAACATCTACGGCCTGGAGCACCTCCTCGATAGTCTTCACAGCCTCTTTGGGAGGGGTGTCCTTTATCAGGGGGTCTATGCTCAGGAGGTGGACGTTCACCATCTCCGCCCCAAACCTCTCCACCGAGAGCCTCGCCCACTCAGCTGGGTCGTGGAGGACCTCAGCGACGTGCATCTTAACAGCCCTCGGAAGCCTGACCTCTGGATAGTCGAAGACGTCTAGGGCTATAACCGGCCTATGTGGGGTCTCCTGGAGGAATGAGTAGTAGGCGGGGGCCCTCTCCCCACCTATGATTAATGTTCTAGCCCTACTTCCACCCTCTGCCCTGGTCGCTCCAAGTTCAACCTCCACAATAACGCCCGGATACTCCTCCACAGGGAGTTGGAACTCGGCCTCTAGGAGGGATGTGGGCTTGGCCTTCACAGGTGCCTCCACCGGTGCTCTAGGGGCTTGAATCATAAACGAACCTGGGCTCAGGCTCAGCTCCAGCTCCTCAAAGTCTATCTCTACATCCTCCAGCTCAACCTCCTGCAGCTTGGCGAGAGCCTCCAGGATATCTAGACCTATTGGGAGGATCTGGTCCTTCTTCCTAGCCTCAGACATGGGGTTACTTCCCCCTCTCCACCCTTATGATCATCCTCTCAGCCCTGATCTTGGCGTTCTTCAGTATTATCTTGAGGCCCATCCCGGCGGGTATTCCTTGAATTGGCACCATCCCCGGTGGGAGTTCCAATGTTGGGGCTACCACCTCCTTGGGCGCCTCGGCCTCCACTGGCTTGGCCTCGATCCATCTTTCAACGATGGGGTGGCCCCTCTCCTTCAAGAAGCTCCTCAGCCCCTCTAGGTTGGCGACCTCCTTCTCGGTAGCTATCTTGTCAACTATATCTGTAGGTATGAAATCCTTGACCCTCTCCTTAATCTCTGAGGGCATCCAGACGATTCTACTCCAGCCTCCATCAGCCTGGAGGAACTTCGGGCTTCTCATATACTCTATCGAGACACCGTGGAAGCCGTCGACCTGCCTACCTCCGGCTGTGAGGTCTGAGAGGGTGACGAAGTCTAGGCCGTTGACCGTCTGGCCCTTGAAACCCCTGTGTACTAGGCCGAACCCATCGACCTCGGGGATGTAGAAGGCCACCCCCTCGAAGCAGCCGCAGCTCGTGTGGGGATATCCGAACGCCGTGTAGAGCTGGACCCTCTGGATCTCCCCGAGGGATTTTACCTGGATCGTCCTGTTAACCCCCTCATACTCCCCCTTCACCGGGTCTATTAGGGCGCCTTTAGGTATCTCGAAGACCGGCCCCTTGGGGTCAACCTTGGCCGTGGCCCTCCCGTCGAACCAGCTTATCGCTCCGCAGTTTGCGTACCTCTGGGGTGTGATGACACAGAGATGGGTTGGGGCGAAGGATTGGCAAAGGCTGCATCCGTAGAAGACCTCCACCTCGTCGTCGCTCATCCCCCTCGCCCTAGCATCCCTCTCCTCGTAAACCCTCATCGCCTTCTCATACCACTCCTTAACCGTTGGGGGGTCTGTGATGAAGGTGAACTGTATCTTCTCTATGAATGGCATCTCGCTCTTGAATAGGCGGTAGAGGATCTTCCCGATGAGGTTGAAGCTGTTTAGGCCCCTCTCATATGACTTCTTGCTAAGCCTGAGCTGGATGTCGTATCTCTGGTTTAGGTGCATGAAGCCCTCTATGAAGTTTAGATACTCGTGGATCCTCCTCTCTATAACACCCTCTAGATCCTTCTCCACCTCCCTTCCCGCCACCTCCACCAGGAGGCCGAAGGGGTTGTTTGTCCCCTGTTTGAGCCCTGGGATGTCAGGCCCGATTATGGTTATCTTCCCATCCTCGACCTCATCCATGCCTCTGGCCTGGACGAGCTCAAACTTGTACTGTTCACGGGGTCCACCAAGCTCAACCTGCATCTCCCTACCCCTGATCCTCTCCCCCTCATAGATGATGCCTACGCCTACGGGGATGTCCTCGAACATCGACATCTAGTCCACCCCCTCCAGGTTAGATACAATTCTATCTAAAATCTCTATCCACTCCTCGGTGGGTGAGTATCCTAGAGACCAGCCCGCGTTTGGGTGGTATGTGTTGTCCAGCGAGATGGTTCTGAGGGATGGGGCGAAGTTCTTCAGGCCCGATAGGACTAGCCACTCTAGGTAGTATGGTAGGCCCATGAAGACGGCTAGATCATAGGGGCCTCCGCTGTCAAGGCCGCTCCAGCTCGGGTCCCTGAGCCTGTCTCCAAGCTCCATTATGGAGATCCCGTGGACCCCTATGGCTCCCCTTCTCCTGAACTCCCCTGAGATGTGGCCTGTGGCTGCGACGGTTATCCTCTTAGAACGGGCCATCCTAATGGCGGTGTCGATCAGGTCTCCGTCCTTCGTCTTGACCTTCAAGGCCTCTGAGCCCACTACGAGAAGGACCCTTCTCGCCCTATTCATCATCGAGGCGGCGACCTCCGGCTTGGGGATGAGGAATGCCTTCTTAGGGCCTGGTATCTCGGCCGTTTGCCCTGTGGTTAACTTGGCCGACGTCACAGACGCCTCCTGATGAGCCTTTCCAGT
>JAGTQJ010000003.1:0-6371 GCA_018396515.1 Candidatus Bathyarchaeota archaeon
TCACGACCGCGACTAATAGGGTTGAGGAGGCGACCCGCCTTAGATCTCTATGAGCCCTTAGGGTTGATATTGAGGAGATATCCCCTAGTATAAGACCCGCCGCCCTTCCGATTAGGTCGTGGAACCTCTTGGAGAGCTGGATGAGCAGCTTGATTGAGCCGTAGAGGAATAGTATCGGGCCGATGTATGTGAGTATCAGGTCTACCCCCCACCAGGTGGAGTATAGGAGGAAGATCACAACATTATCCGTTAAAGGGGCGAACATATCCACATTGAGGCCAAGGATCAGCATGGCTAACTTATATCCCCCCAGAAACAGGGCCGCAAGGGGTCCCTCCCATGATACCCTCTCCGAATTCGAGAGGTATGGCCCTCTTAGAGATTCGACGAGGTTCATCTTCATCGCCCTGTGGGCTGGGCCGTAGATGGATAGGGTGGAGAGGGAGACGCTGAGGAGGAGGGATATGGATACGGTGGCTGGGGATGGTAGGGGAGGGGGGCTCAAACCGGGGTTTGGCAATACCGTGAGGGTTAGGGCCCAGCCCATGAATAGCCCGGAGAACCCAGCCATGATGCCCGTCAGGATGGCCTCGAAGACCAGTATCTTGAAGACCTGCCTCCTCCTCATCCCCCTTGTGAGGAGGAGGGCCACCTCCCTCCTCCTCATATCCAGGGCTAAATCCGACACGGTCATTCCGAGATACCATGATGCGAAGAAGACCGGCATGGCTACGAGGATGGTGCTTATCCTCAGCCCAGAGGAGTTCGCCCTGACGACCTCCAGGAGCTGCCCGAGGTAGTTCACCGGTACATACATGTATTGAGCACCCGCGCTGTTTACCCCCTCGAATACCCGTTTGACGGAGATCTCAGATGCCTCCATGCTCCATGGGTTGATGAGATCCTTTCTGTCAAGGCTTATGATCAAATCAGCCCTCATCACCCTCGTTGGGAGCCTGCCCTCGGAATAGATGGAGTCCAGGAAAGCCAGAAGGGTCTCCTCGCTTATTATGAGAAGCCTATAGGGGGGCCTCCTCTCGGGACCCGCCCCCAGTAATACGGAGCGGAGGAGGAGGGGGAATCTCCCCGTGGCCACTGAGAAGAGATCCTCATCTATCCGTACGGCCCCTCCGACGGGCAGGGTGCAGAATCTGGGCTCAAATCCGGCGACTATGCTGTAGGGAAGCCAGGTAGATATCTTGAGGGTGATGTTCTCCCCGATCCTGAAGTCCGAGGCCTTGACCGAGCCGGCCTCCACATAAGCCTTCCCGGCCTCCAGCCCCTCAACTCCCTTAACCCTCCCCAACAGGCTGGAGTTACTTCTAACGGCTATGACGGTGAGAGAAGCCTCAGCATCAGAACCATTGAGCTCGGCCTCAATCCTGATGATGTGATCTACGCTCCTGACCCCCTCTAATCCTCGGAGCCTCATCATAACCTCGTCAATGGCCAGTTGAGTGAAGTTCCTACCCTCCGCTGTGGAGACTATGTCAAACTCAGAGACCATGAGAGCCCTATCTAACATCGCGGCCCCGATCGCATCGGCGCCCTGGAGAACCCCTGAGAAAAAAGTGATAGCTAGAACTACGCTCAAGAAGAGGGGGATAAACACGGCCCCACCCCTAACTATCCTCCTAGCGGCGTAGCTGAGCATACAGGGTATTGATGGAAAAACTCAATAAAAACATTTAGATGATTAAAGGTTTTCCCTAAAGATAAAAGAATAAATTTTACGATTTTAGATAATGTTTTTAGGTTATGCTTTTCATTGATCTATTTAAATTTTCCTGTGATTAAATAATAAACGGAATGCGACACAAAATATGTTAAATAACGGATAACGGTATAGTTCAATATTAAACATCCCATTTTATTTAACTCCATTAAAAACCAAAAATGAAGTCATTCGATAAAAATTTTGGGTCATCGATTAAACCCGTTCCTAAAGTCGGCTAATAGCCCCCCTTTAAGATTAAAGGGGAGGGGTACAACCGTTAACTGACCAGCAGTATCGCCACTATCAACCCATAGATGGCCAGCCCCTCACCGAGGGCCACGAAGAGCAGGGACCAGATCGAGAGCTCGGGCCTCTGGAGGAGCATCTCCGAGCCCGCCTTCACAGCCGCCACTATACATAGGGCGGCCGCGAAGGCTGCGCCGATCATGGTCAGGGCCCCCATGAGAGGGCGAAGGGCCTCAGCCTCCAACAAACCAATCTCACCTCCGAAGATTGTTATGAATAGTATACTTAAAGCAAATACGATGAGAGACACCACTCCTACTGACCTTACGTCGTCGAATGCTCCTTTTATGCTCTTTTCATCACCTCCGCTTGTAGAGAGCGATGTTGAGAGTAGAAAACCGAGGAATAGGAGAATTCCCAGGAATAGTGTCATCAGGGAGGATAGTTGTCCCATCATCATCATTAGGCCCAGTAAAAATCCATAAACAAGTATTAATGAGCCGATGATGTTTAGAGACACGCCCCATACAGAGGGCCTACCCCTCTCAACAGCTGCCGAGGCGTTTATTGTGGCAGCATGGGTTATGCACCAGGCGGCCGCTATGATGCTTGTTGCGAGGGTTATTGCAGCTGATATGAGGTTATCTATGGTCGTCACCTCCTTGGGATTGAGGCGTCTCGAAAACATCTTTAGGCTTCATTTAATGGCTCTCACCTGTTTCCCCTAGAATCGATCTTTAGACCTATATATGTTTTTCAGGTGATTGAACTATCTGGGTCTCGGTCTCCCTCTCGGAGCTTATCTCGAAGGGTCTGAAGGGCACCCCCTTCCCTTGGAAGAACTTCCCCATGAACTCGTAGTAAAGCAGCCTGAGGGATTGAACCGTGCTTGAGACGAACTCGAAGGTCATGGCTATACCATTGGTCATAACCAGACCCCCGGGGCCCATGAAGTGGCCGAGGGCCTCTGCTGCGATGGCTAGGCTGGCGTGGGCTAGGGCGAAGGCGGCTATTCGTAGGAAGGAGAAGAAGTTGGCGAGGTTCTCGACGAAGGTCATGAGGAGGGCGCCGATGCCCTCCCCGACCGCCTCCATACCGAAGTGCTTATGGGTTATCGAGAGGAGCATAGGCTCTATCGCAGAGAGGAGGAGGCCCCCTACCATCATGAAGAAGGTCCAGTGAGACAATAGGGCCATAACATCGCCGATGCGCAGGAACTCTAGCCCTCCCAGGTATAGGCCCACGGTGAAGAGGATTCCTCCAAGCCCTCTTTCTCCTATGGCTCCCAGGGGCTCACCTTCTTTGATGTGGTTTATGGCTCCTATGGCGAGTCCAAGGCACATCTCCGCTACGGCTATTCCAAGAACCATCTTCATAAGCTTGCCTATCTCGTGTATCGGGCTTAGGAGTATAGGCTCTATCTTAATCGGGCCTATCTCAAGATGCTCCATGAGGAATACTGATCCATAGAGGAATCCGAATATCATGGCGGATATCCCCATGGGTATGAATAGGGTTCCTAGCTTCGAGATCATGCCCCTCTTATACTTTCTGGTGAGGTATAGGCCCATGATCAGGAAGATAGCTCCCTGGCCGATATCTCCGAACATGAGTCCGAACTGGAGGCTGAAGATGAGGATGGTTATGTAGGCCGGATTGACCTCATGGGGTGATGGCCACCCCCTCAGCGTTGTGAGTGTCCAGGCTGGCTGGAGGAATGATGGCTTTATCTCTGGTGGAGGTGTCGGCACGTTCACGTCCTCCTCTGGATCTGGGTCTGAGAACTGGACGAATAGTTTCTCCCCTATCTCGGCCTCCACACCGCTTATAACCTTCTCGAACTCCGGTACCTTCTTCTCTGGAACCCATCCTTGGAGGATAGTTATGATCCTCGTCCTGAGCATGGGAACCTTGAACTCTGAAAGGATTTTTAGGAAGTTGTCTAGGGCTGCTATCCTGCTTAGGGCATGAACCTGCTCCTCCTTTAGAGCCTCGATCTCTTTGGCGTGTTTGGCCTCGAGCTCCTTCATCCTCTCCTCATGCTGCCTCATCAGGCTTTCGAGCCTCTGTTTGTGTTCGATCTCCAGATTTAGAATCCTCTCGAGATCGGTCTTCGGCCTCTCAGGGGTCTCCTCCTCGGTCTTCCTCTGGCTCTCCTCTAGTTGCCGGAGGGCTTCCCTATATCTCTCTATAACTTCTCTCCTCTTTTCAGGATCAAGGACGAGGAGGACATCACCGGGGCTCATTACCTCGAAGACCTCTCTCACATTGAAGACCAAGAAAAGTGCCTCAACCCAGTTTCTAACTTCCTCAGGGCCGAAGATGAAGATGATGCTCTCCTCGGGTGAGATGCTCTCGGTCCTGTAGTAGACCTCTGGATATCTGCCGATATACTCCTGAAGCTTTTCGATGTCCTCGTTCTTGGCTATTCCGGCTGCGAAGGAGCTCTTGAACTCCTCGGGCTTTAAAGCCTCTATCAGGCTAAGCCTGCTTCTCAACTCTTGGGATGAGGCGATCATCGATAGCTGGGAGGTCGATAATCTTCTCTCCTCCGCTTCATATGTCGCCCTCTCCCTCTCCTTCTCAGCCTCGTATCTGGCGTTCTCCTCGCTTATGGCCCTCTGCAGCTCGTTAGCGAGATATTTAACCTCTTCACTCTGGGAATCTTTCAGCTCCTTGAACTGGGCTATTAACCTTTCTAGCTCCTTTACAGCTTTCTCTACCACCTCACTTGGGGACGCTGCGAACTCCTTTAACTCCTCTAATGTGAGCGCATATGGTTTTAGGCTGACGCCCAACATCCCTGTGAACTCTTGGTAACGCGAGTGGACCCTCTCATACAGGGTTTTGTAGTCATGTTCGATCTTTGCCATCCCTTGAAGGCGATCCATCTCAGCTCCAGCCACCTCCTTGAGCTGTGTAATCCCCGATCTACCGAGCCTCTCCAGAACCAGTATATCGTACTCCGGGGGCGTGATTATCGTGACCTTTTTAATCAACTCGCCTCAACAACACAGAGGATTGTCCCATTAAAAGTTTTCGGAGCCCCGCCAATGACCGTCAATTTTCAGGGGGGAGAGCAAACATAATGTCTCTATTACAGGAATGATGTAAACAATCCTTATCTAGTAGTCTGGAAACTAAACGGTGTCCTCTAACTGTTATACGAGTTCAGGAATACATGTTTTTCAGGCGGGGTTCTTAGAGCTGATTCCCCTCTTCTGGTAGCTCCTCTCTTCTAAGGAGGGTTTTGAAAGATGTTAGGGAGGCTATGGCGACGCCTCTTATGATGTCTCTCTCCGTCACTATGCCCAACAGGGTATGGTTCTCCATGACCCCTAGGCGGCGGATGTTATGCCTCCTCATTATCCTCATAGCTTCTAGGATCTCCATCTTCCTATGTACAGTTAGCAGAGGGGTAGACATCACCTCCCTCATCTTTGTTATATTGACATCCCTATTTTGAGCCACAACCCTCTCGAGGATGTCCCTCTCCGTTACTATACCCTCAGGCTTCCCCTGGATGGTTACTATCAGACATCCTATCCTCCTATCACTCATGAGCTGGGCCCCCTCCCTGATGCTGGCCTCCCCATCTATGGTTATCACTGGGCTGCTCATTATATCTTCGACCAGTGAGGGAAGCCTCTCCAAGGCCTTAACCATCCCCCACTATCCACTTGGGCTTTGCCTCTATTAGGGTGGTTGTTGCCAGGATACCACTCGTTGTTCTAAGCTTGTTGAATATGAAATTGTCAAGCTCCTCAAGGGTGTCCACCTCTACCCTAAGGAGGAGGTCGTACTCCCCATAGGTCAAAACAACATCCTTAACCTCTGGATAGGTCTTCACCTTTCTGTAAACCTCCTCCTCCTTAGCGGGGAGGACCCGGGCAAGGGTATAACCGATGATCATCACGGCTAAAGACTCCCTTTCCAATTAAAATCTTATCATGGCGTAGGCCTTGAGGATTAAAAAATGGAGGCTTAAGGGGCTTTTCTTAAGGCCATCTCCACCTTTTTAAGCCCCAGTTCCGATAGAACCCTATATGTCTCCTCCGGGCTCACTATCTCGGCAGCTTTTAGTAGGGCTTCTACACCCGCCTTCGATTGGAGTTGGTCCTGGCGCCAGAGGAATATGATGGTCTTAACAAGATCTACGGGAAGGGCATCTTTATCATTTGCACTCAAGACTATCGACGAGAGCCTGGAGGAGAGTTCCCCGTAAAGGGAGACCGGCACCTCTTTCATGACTTCCTCCATTCCACTATGGAATAACCGAACGGAAATTAATAAATTTCTCGCTACAAAGCTCAAAAAAAATAAGTTTTTCTAAATTTTTTAGAATTTCTATTGCAAAAAATTAACATACCATTTGAAATAAAGCCATCTCATATAATAAAAAGTTAAA
>JAGTQJ010000003.1:6386-21132 GCA_018396515.1 Candidatus Bathyarchaeota archaeon
ATCTTAATTTTTTAAATTGAAGTTTAAATAATTTTTGGCTCTTATTAAATTTTATTTCAATAAAAATATTGTTTTTTTCTTAAGTAAAATGGAAAAGTCTTTAAAAAGTGAAAAAGTTTTTATGGAACTCCTAAAAATTCAATAGGGATGTCGATAGACACGCTTGATATGAAGATAATAGGCTGCCTTCTGGAGGATGGGCGTCGCTCCTATCGCTCTATAGCCGAGGTTGTCGGGGTGAGTGAAGCGACGGTGAAGAACCGTATCGACAGCCTTGTGGAGAAGGGTGTTATCCAGAAGTTCACAGTGGTGCTGGATTACCACAAGATTGGTAGGGCTATAAAATCCTTCATAGGCCTAAAGGTTCAGCCCGCGAAGCTTCAGTCGATAGTTGAGCACATCAAGAAGCATCCCGATGTGCACGTCCTTTATAGGACGAGCGGGGATGTTGATCTGATGTTTGAGGTGATCTTCGAGAAGATGGAGGACCTTAACTCCTTCCTCGAGAGGGAGCTCGTCTTGGACGGCATACTTGGAACTGTAGTTACTGTAGTAATAGGGCCCTATAAGAGGTGTCCATTGACTGGGCTCTAACTCAGCGCCAGTCCTCAGTGATGGGTCTCTTCGCGATTAGGACTATTAGCCCCTCCATCTCTGTTCTATGCTCCTCCATCTCCCATTTGAACATGGACTCAAGATAGCCTCTCAGGAACGCAAAGGGGACGGCGCAGTTCTCAACCTTTATCTCATTCTCGATCCTCGTGAAGGTTCCCCAGCCGAAGTTCTCCAGCTCCTTGAGGATGATCATCCAGTTCGAAGGCTTGGTCAGGTCGATCTCCCTGAACTCCGGCCTCATAATCCTCCTCTTCAATGCCGTCAGGCTCCCTGCCCTGTACATCTCGAACTCGGTGAGGGATTCGAGGAGGTCTAGGAGCATCCCCCTCTCCATTAGGATGATCCGGGCCTCCCCCATCCTATAATGACCAGGGGTCCAATCATGCATCGAAAGCCTCTTGAAAAATGTGAGCGCCCTGACCACTGCCTCCCCCTTATGATATATCATACCCATCCTCTCCAGGAATTCGAGGTATTCGTAGAGGTCATCGTCGATCTCCACGGTGAGCTTCCTCAAATGGCTTCAGCCCCGTTGAATTGGAGCCCGCCCTCCTAAAACCCTTACTGAGGTCGAATCCTCCGAACCCTGTCATCAGGAGGATAGAAAACTGTCTATTCTCCGCTTGATGTAGAGGAAGAAGACGACATATTGAACCAGCAATATGGAGATGAGGGAGAGGGAGACAGCGAGGTTCCTTGGAGCCCTCATGATTATCAGAGGTATGGAGATGGCCATCCCGAAGACGGGTAATAGGAGGACTGCTAGGAAGGCTTGGCGGTTCCTCCTGAGAGCTTCCTTAAAGGTGAGCTTCTCCTTCATGCAGGTTACACTCAATCTGAGAACAGGAAGCCTCAAAATTTAATACTTCCCCCCTAGAGCCCCGGTGGTTCACGCCTATGGGGTTTCCCCCCTAAATCACGAGGCTTACCGGCGTTCCCTCACAGTAGAGGCCTTTTGACAGGCAGATCAGGTTGCTCCACTTTTATTTTAGTTTTCAGGATCCGACATGGAATTCATAAGGGCCGAGATTTGAGTTTTCCATAGCGCTCTTCATATCTCAAACATATGTCATCCTTTTGAAAACATCAGGAGCTGTATATCCGAAAAAATTATCAGCCTTAATTGCTAATTAAGATGAGTTGTCGGAGAAGGTCTGTGCGGTCTGCGGGAAGCCCCTCACCCCAGAGGAGCTTAGGATAATCCAGTTGACTAGGAGGTCTCCGTTGAGGAGGTCGAGATATCTCTGCGCCGATTGTAGGAAGAAGGAGTATGAGAGATACATGAAAGAGGTCAAGGAGCTGGTTGAGAAGGAAGAGAGATCCTAGACTCCTCCTCGCCGATGATTGGGGATACTGGAGGCTCCTCGCGGCCTGATGTTGAACCCCTTAGAACCATCTCTAACCCCCTGAGCCTGTTTCTGAGGGTGACCTCAGTGGTCCCCGCTGCTGCGGCAACCTCCTTCTGAACCCTCTTCTCCTTCATCTCCACACATGCCAGATATAGAGCCGCGGCTGCTAGCCCCCTTGGATCCTTGCCTGCGAGCCCCTGCTTCTTCCTAGCCTCCCTTAGGATCTCGACAGCCCTGATCTCGGTCTCTGGCTTAAGGTTTAGCTTTGAGGCTATGTTTGGTACGAACTTTATCGGGTCGTCGATGGGCATCTTGAGATTCAGCTCCCTGATGAGCAGCCGATAAGACCTGGCGATCTCCGAGTGATCCCTGGTGCTGGCCTGCACTATCCTCCTCAGGGTTCTAGGAACCTGGTTGAGGCGGCATGCGGCGTAGAGGCTGGCAGCGACGAAGGCATCTATCGACCTACCCCTTATGAGATCCTTTTGGAGGGCTCTCCTGTAGATCAATGCGGCGTGCTCCTTGACGCTCTGGGGGATGTGGAGGATGGCTGAAAGCCTATCAAGCTCTGACAT
Organism: Candidatus Bathyarchaeota archaeon; assembly: GCA_018396515.1. Lineage (GTDB taxonomy): Archaea > Thermoproteota > Bathyarchaeia > TCS64 > TCS64 > JAGTRB01. The sequence continues at coordinate 8,926 of JAGTQJ010000003.1, forward strand.
AGCTATGCTCAGGTTTCTTGTCCAGGACTCGTCCATCTTCGACCTTGTGTCATGCCTCTTGAGCTGGCTCATCCTCTCGAGAGTCTGTAGGTCTAGGCGCCTTCCATGGGCATCCCTGACGCCGCCGAAGCTTGTTGTGAGCCCCTTATCGTACAGGGTGTAGGACTCGGCTAGGCCTGTTCTGGGTCTCTCATCCCTCTCAGAGGCCGTGAAGGCCCTCCACTCTGGACCTCTGTCCACTAGGACCTCGGATATAACTAGGCCGCACCTTCCGCAGATCTCCTCTCCAAGATCTGGATCGGTGACTATCTCCGTGCTCCCGCATCTGGGACACCTGTTGTTAGAGTTCTCCAAGCCCCTCCCTCCTCTGATGGGGTGGATATTTTACCCCTGGTAAAATATAAATATTGCCGTGCTTATAAGCATTTCGAGATCTGTGATGCCTAAGCCTAAGGGCACCGCTGGAGCCACCAAGATGAAGATCATGGCGATAGTATGCTACAACTGGGAGTGCGGGGTTGAATCTTACGGCTACAATATATGGCAAGCCCTGAAATCGAACTTCCACATATATATTAACGATGGTGAGTGTCGCAACGTCTACCACCACCTGAAGGACCTATGTGAAATGGGGATGCTGGAGAGGGAGAGCCTCTCGGTTGAGGGTTCTAACAGATTCATCTACCGGCCAACCCCTAAGGGGCTGAGCCTTAGGGAGAGGTTTGCCCCCTACTTGGAAGTTGTGAGGCAAAATAACTATACTAACTAGCATTTTTCTAAACAAGCGAATATAGGACATCTTCATTCGAAATTCAAAATAATCATTTTTGTAATCATTGTCTTAGTTTAGATATGAAAAATGACTTTTCAATGCATGAATTTTGGAGTTTATATTTTATCTCTTATAAAAGAGTGTTGTTTTAGGCCTATTTACGGCTATTTTGAGTCATGCCGATTTGGATCTCGGCCTCAAGCTCTTGGGGCCTCTGGTAGATGAACTGCGTCTCGTATAGGGTGCTGTAGAGCCCACCCCTCTTGAGGAGTTCATCATGGGTTCCCATCTCGACTATTCTGCCTTCATCTATGACCACTATCAGGTCGGCGTTTCTAACCGTTGAGATGCGGTGGGCGATGACTATGGAGGTCCTGTCTCTCAGCACCTTCTCCAACGCCCTTTTGATAACGAGCTCCGTGTATGGGTCGATGCTCGAGGTTGCCTCATCCATGATCAGGATCCTCGGGTCCGCGAGGAGGGCTCTGGCCAGACAGATGAGCTGCCTCTGCCCGACACTCAGTCTTCCACCCCTCTCCCTAACATCGGTCTCATAGCCTTCCGGCAGGGCCTCGATGAACTCGTGGGCTCCCACGGCTTTAGCTGCCGCTATGACCTCCTCGTCTGAGGCCCAGGGCCTTCCATACCTTATGTTCTCCTTGACCGTACCTGTGAAGAGGAAGGGGTCTTGGAGGACGATGGCCATCTGGCTCCTTAGGGATCTGAGTTCTAAATCCCTAATGTCATATCCGTCTATGGTTATCCTTCCCCTCTGGGGGTTGTAGAACCTGTAGATGAGGTTCGCCATGGTGGTCTTACCCGCACCAGTCGGCCCGACTAGGGCGACGGTCTTCTTGGGCTCAATGGTGAGGCTTATATTTTTAAGCACAGGCCTATCCGGGTCGTAGCCGAAGGTGACATCCTCGAAGGAGATCCTCCCCTCGATCCTATCTAGTCGGATTACACCAGGTTTCTCCTCCACCTCCTCCTCCACGTCGAGGAGGTTGAAGACGCGTTCAACCGCAGCCATAGCGGACTGGACGTTGTTCCAGAACATGCTCAGATCCTGGATGGGCATGAAGAATCTTTCGATGTAGGACATGAGCCCGAAGAGGGTTCCTATGGTCACCTCCCCCCTCATGATGGCTATCCCCCCGAATAGCAGGACTAGGCTCTGCCCTAGGGCGCTGAATATCCCAACGGCTGGCCAGAAGGCCGACATGACCCTGCTGGCCTCAACATTCGCCTCCATGTTTGATATATTGGCCCTTAAGAACTCGCTCTGGGTGGCCTTCTCCCTCGAGTAGGCCTGGATCTCCTTCATCCCACTGACGCTCTCCTCTATCTTGGCCGAGACGCTGGCTATCGTCCTTCTGGTCCTCCTGTAGACCGAGCGCACCTTCCTGCCCCAGAAGTAGAGGAAGGCGACGATCATCGGGATGACGGTGAAGGAGATCAGGGAGAGCCTCACGTTCATCCTGAGCATTATGGTTATGATACCAACCAGGGTGACGAGGTCGACGATGCTCCCCACGACTCCTGAGGTTACGAGCTCAGCTATCTTCTCCACATCGTTGGTAACCCTCGAGACTATGCTTCCAATCTCCCTCTCCGCGTAGTATCCCAGGGGGATCCTCTGGAGGTGGCGGAACATGTCGATCCTTATCTCGTACTCGAGCCTGTTGCCCATCCATTCGATCAGGTAGTTTTGAGCGTATTGAGAGGTGAAAGATAATATGCTTAGTAGGACATAGGCAGCCCCGATAAGGGCTAGGCCAACGGCATCTAGGTAGGTTATATATCGATCCACAGCCATCGCGAATAGAATTGGGGGAACCAACCCCAGAATGGTGCCTATGAGGGCTGCAGAGAATAGGAGGATCACCCTACGCTTAAACCTAAGGATGTATCTCAGCAGCCTTCTAGCGAGAACAATATCTGAGGCCTCTCTCTTGTAGGTCTCCTCTTCCTCCATCATCATATGCCAGGGTCCGCCGTGCATACCCAAATTTAATCCTCCTCCAAATCCTCATGGGAAACCTGGGTTTTATAGAGCCTGTAGTATATCCCCTTCTTGGACATCAGCTGTTCATGTGTCCCCTCCTCCACTATCCTTCCTCTCTCCAGAACAACTATGTAATCTGCATCTCTAATTGTGGATATTCTCTGTGTTATAATGAATGTGGTCCTGTTTTCCATAAGTTCTTTGAGGGCTCTCTGTATCTCATACTCGGTCCACATGTCGACGCTTGAGGTCGAGTCGTCCAGTATGAGTATCTTAGGGTTTTTGAGTAGGGCTCTGGCTATGGCTATTCTCTGCTTCTGCCCACCCGAGAGGGTGACCCCCCTCTCCCCCACTCTGGTATCATAGCCCTCTGGTAGGGAGGAGATGAAGTCGTGAATTTGAGCTCTCTTCGCAGCCTCCACTATATCCTCGAACCTCGGGTTCTCCACCCCCAGGGCTATGTTCTCCCTAATGGTCGTGGAGAATATGAATGGATCCTGCCTCACTATTCCTATATGCTTCCTCAGAGACCTTATGGTTACATCCCTGACATCGTACCCATCTATGGTTATCCTCCCCTCCGTGACGTCGTAGAATCTTGGTATCAGGTTTATTATGGAGCTCTTACCCGAGCCCGTCGCTCCCAGGATGGCCACCTTCATCCCGGGTTTAACGTCCAGGTTTATTCCCTTCAGGACCATGTTCCTCCCGTCATAGCTAAAGCCGACATCTTCGAAGACTATATGTCCCTTCACATCCGTCAGCTCTACGGCCCCCTCCCTCTCAGCAACCGCTGATGGTTTATCGATTATCTCGAATATCCTCTCGGCTGCTGCCATCCCTCGCTGGAATGTGGCCACCATGAAGCCGAACATCCTCACAGGCCCGGCTAGGCGGATCAGGTAGAAGTAGAAGGCTATGAGGGTCCCTAGGCTTAGGGCCCCGCTTATTACCTGGACCCCTCCATACCAGATTATAAGGGCCACGCCCATTGAGGTGAGCATTGATGCTAGGGGCATGTAGAGCGATCTCAGCCTTGCCCCCTCCATGTTCGTCTCGAAGTACTCGTCACATAGCCTCTTGAACTTCTCCTCCTCGTAACCCTCCATGGCGAATCCCCTGACAACTCTCACACCCATCAGGTTCTCCTGAACTGCTGAGGAGATCTCCCCGAACTGGTTCCTTATCCTAAGCCAGATGGGGCCTATCCTCCTGGCGAACCTAAGGGTTGTGAACATTATCAGGGGTAGGACGATCATTGACACCAGGGTGAGCTGGGGGCTCATATTGATGATCGTGTAGAGAACCATGGAGAATAGGAGGATGGATGAGACCAGCTGGGTGAGCCCGAAGCCGAAGAACCTCTCGAGCTGGTCCACGTCGCTCGTAGCCCTGGCCATCAACTGCCCAGTCCTCTGCTCATCATAGAAGCTGAAGGACTGCTCCAGGAGGGAGCTGTAAAGGTCGCTCCGGATCTCAAAAGCAGCCCTTTGTGATACATAGGCCAGTATATACCTCTGGAGGTACCTTACAGCTCCAACGAGAGCCGAGATCAGTATAAGGGCTAGGGACAGGACGATGAGCGTTGATGTGTTCAGGCTCAGCCCGAGTTTCTCGGAGACCCATTCGAACGCTGGGGTTAAGGCCATATTTATCATTCCGCCGAATCCGGTGATCCTCCCCGGGTCTTCTCCAGCCAACATGGCCTTCACCGTGTCGATGATCCCCCCTATTAGAGCGGGTGTGAAGACTTCAAGCATTGTAGCGGAGATGACGAGGAGGAGGGCAACCTTGAACTGCCAGTATCTGACCAAGTATCCTAGAACTCTAGGGAGGTTCTTCAAGCCTCCCTTCCGTCCTCCCGCCTCACGACCCATTTTCACCCTCCCCGGTGGGAACCCTCAAAAGTTCTCTGAGTTCCCCCATCATCCTCATGTACTCCTCGTCTCCCGATAGCTTCAGCATCGTAAGGAGCCTTGTGATCGCAAAGTAGATGTGCCTATCAGCCTTTATTGGGGTGGTCTGCCTCTCTATGATCTCCTCGAGGGCCCTCTGCTCCTTCATGTAGCAGGCCCCTACGAGTTCTAGGACCCTCCCCCCCTCCTCCTCTGGGTAGACATAGCCCATATCCCTCAATCCATCCAATATCCTCCTGAGCACCTCCCTGCTCCATGGGAAGCCCTCCATATCCCCAAGGGTCTCTGTAAGGGTGTATGAGATGATGAACATCTTCGCAGTGCTCCTGTAATAGCTCTGGACGAGGTTCCTCCTCCTCTCAACCCTCGTCTCCTCGACCAATCCCGCATCCTGGAGGAGCTTCAAGTGATGTAATATGCTTGAATGGCTCTTGCCCAGGGCCTCTGCTAGATCCGATGCTGATAGCTCCCTATGCCTAAGGCGGTGAAGGATCTGGCGCCTCGTCTCATCCGCGAACAGCTTTGCGATCTCAGGATCCTTTATTATTAGTATCTCTCTCAACGCACTACAGAACTCTGCAGCGTTTCATAAAAATGTTGCGATTCAACCTCTCTGTGTTGAGGGAATGTTAAATTTTCTCCTAAAACTGGAAAGATTTGATGAGCCCAAGCCCCCAGGCCGGAGGAAGGTCGGAGAATATGAGACAGTTGCTCCTAGAGGTTCAAAGCTGTAGAAGATGTGGCCTCTGGGAGGGAAGGAGGAACCCGGTTCTTGGAGAGGGGAGCCTGGATGCGAAGGTCTTCCTCGTGGGTGAGGCGCCTGGGAGGAGGGAGGATGAGACGGGAAGGCCCTTCGCTGGGGCAGCCGGCCAACTGTTGAATGATCTCCTCCGGGGAATAGGGCTGAGCAGGGGCGATGTCTATATTGGAAACGTGGTGAAATGCCGTCCCCCTGGGAATAGGCCCCCTAGAGCAGAGGAGATCAAGGCCTGTTCCCCACACTTAGAGCGGCAGCTAAGTATCCTGGAGCCCAGGATCATCGTCTCTATGGGCAATACTGCGACCCAGTACCTGATGACCCGCTTCGGGTTGAGTCCAAGGTATATTGGTGAGGTCCATGGAAAATCCTTCAGAGTTGAGGCTCCTTGGGGAGAGATTATCCTCCTCCCATCCTATCACCCAGCCTCAGCCCTCTATATGAGGGGGTTGGAGTATGTTTTAAGGGGGGATTTCGAGTCTCTCAGGAGGATTCTAGACGGCCTTGTGGAATCCTATGACTGAAGGGCCCTGATCCTCTTCACTATATTCGGATGGGTGGAGAACAGCTCAAGGAGGTTGTCGAGCCATGTGACCCTCCTGCTCAGTATGCTCCTCACCAGCTCGCTATCCGATCCACCCCTCCAAGCTGCCTGTAGATCCAAGGCGTCTTGGGCTGCTCTATCAGGATCCGAGATGAAGAGGGTCTTGAAGCCGCTTATGCCCAGTGAGCCTCCAGTAAATGATCGAACCCTGAGGGTTGATGAGACTATCTTGGCCAGTCCCTCTGATAGCTTCCTGGCCCCATCCTCGACGACGGAGACGCTGTGCTGGTCTGCATAGTACTCTCTGAGCCTACTCAGGCTTAGGGTGAAGAGGAGGAGGACGAAGTATATGAGCATCGAGATCCCGCCCAGCAGGGCCAGTCCTCCTGTATCCCTCCTATCCCTCCGATCATAATAGTAGCTGGAGAATAGCATCGATCGAGCTATTAGGTAGAAGAGGGATGGAAGGAAGGAGGCGAACATCATCACCTGGACGTCGCGGTGCTTGAGGTGGCCAAGCTCGTGGCCTATAACCGCCTCGACCTCCTCCTCCTCAAGTGAGCTGAGGAGACCCCTAGTAACGGCCACCCTGCTCCCTGTGAGGGGGGAGCCGTATGCAAAGGCGTTGGGCACTGGCAGGTCGGCCATCATCAGCTTAGGAGGCTTGATCCCGGATCTATGGGAGAGCTCTTGAAGGATCCTATGCAGCCTAGGGCTCTCGGAGGCTCCTAGGGGTCGAACCCTGTAGAGCATATCTACCATATATGGGGCTATGAGCCATTGGATTATGTTGAAGGTCGCGACTAGGATTACTAGGGAGACGAGGCTCAGAGAGTTCATAAGCGATAGAACCAATGCAAATCCAAGGGCCGTAATGCCGATTATCACGGCCAGGGTTCCAACCATAGACAGCCTCAGCTTCCAGAGGTTCATGGCTAGATCTCGTTAGAGACCCTTGAAATCGAATATTTAAACCCTACTCAAGAGGCGAGTCTCGTCACATCCGCTCCGGCGCCTCTATGCCTAGTACCGAGAGGGCGTTTCTTAGGACTATCCTCACCGAGTCGACGAGCATGAGTCTGGCTCCAGCTAGCCCCGGGGGCTCGGCCTTTATGACCGGAAGGGCTGCATAGAAAGCGTTGAACCTGTCAGCTAGGGTATTAGCGTATGAGGAGATCCCACTCGGCTTGAGGCTCTCGCAGGCCTCTAAGAATACTTCCGGGAACTGGGCTATCAGGAGCACTAGCTCCCTTTCCCTAGCATCATTGAGCAGGGAGTAATCCGGCTCCGGGCGGCTTGGAGCCCTTTTTAGTATATTGCAGGCCCTGGCGTGGGAGTACTGGATGAACGGGGCGCTGTTCATCTCGAAGTTCAGCGCCTTATTCCAGTCGAAGACCACCACCTTCATCGGGTCCAGGCTCAATAATGTATACTTCACGGCTCCATGCCCCACCATCCTGGCGATGCTGCGCATCTCATCCTCGGTGAGGTTTGGGGATCTCTTTGAGACCTCCTCGTAGGCGAGGGATACAGCCCTCTCCAGAAGCTCACGCAGGGTCACATATCTACCCAGGCGGCCGCTCATCTTAACCTCCGGAAGCCTGACGAACTCGTAGGCGTAGTGGATCTGCCTATCAGCCAGCTCCAGCTTTCCCATCGCTGCCAGGGCTATCCTGAGCTGGAGCTGGGCCAGGCTCTGGTCACATCCGATAACGTTTATGACCCTGTCGACCCTCCTGAACTTCTGGATCGAGTATGCTATATCCCTAGGAGTGTAGAGGGTTGTTCCATCCGCCCTCATCAGTACAAGCCTAGGTATCTCATATGAGGGGTTTATCCCCCACCTCTCCTTCAGCCCCAGAGCTCTTGCAACTGCCTCACAGTCAAGTATCAGGGCCCCATCCTCGTAGGAGGTGTATGGGGTCCTCCTGAGGGCCTCTATGGCCTCCTCCACGGCCCCGCTCCAGACCAGGTCCCCCTCATAGTCCCAAAAGTCAAACCTTATGTCCAGCTCACCTAGGACTTCCTCGAAACCCCTCACGCAGTGCTCCACCAGCCTCCTTACATCCCTCTTGGCCTCGGGAGCCCCCTTCTCATACTCCGTGTTTAGCTCCATAATGCCTTTCTCGGGGTCTGGCTCCGACTTCATCCTCTCGTTGAGTTCGTCGAACAGGGGGCTCCTCTCCCTGAGTTCATTGGCTGCGGAGGCGTACTTGTCAAGCTCCCTGTTTATCCTCCAAACCCTCTCATCGTCCCCCCTCTCCTTAGCCTCCTCGAGCTCCCTCTTCAGCCTCTTAACCTCCTTCAGGACGTTCACTATGGCGTATATCTCACCGAACCATTCATCCGCCCTTCCTGAGGGCTCAGGCTTCCCCAACAGCCTCCATCCATAGGTTGCCGTAGCGACCTGCCTCCCCATGTCATCTACGTAGAAGTGAACCTCGACGCTGTGCCCCCTCTTCCTCTGGATCCTAGCTAGGGCGTCTCCGAGGACGGAGTTTCGAGCTGTTCCGATGTGGAGGGGGCGTATGGGGTTAGCGCTGGTGTGCTCCACCATAACCCTCTCAGGCGAGTCTGTCTTCAAGAAGCCATACTCCTCATCTCCCGTGGCAGCCTCGAGGACAAGCTTGGAGAAGTTTCTAGTGTCCGCCTGGAAGTTGATATATCCATTCTTCTCCTCCGCTGAGGCCACCAGCCTCTTTGAGGCGGCGTTTATCTCCTTTGCCACTCTTCTCGCGAGGTCTATGGGATTCAGGCCGATCCTTGGGCCGAGTTGCAGGCATAACGAGGATGAGAGCTCCCCCATCTCTATGGTTGGTGGCCTCGATAACCTATCTTCAGGAAGCTCGATGTCTGGGTAGAGCCCCTTTAAAGCCTCCTCTAGTAGCCTTCTGCACTCGGCCTTGAGCTGTGAGAGGGGGTTAGACATCCACTTCACACATCCTTAAAATCCAGTTTATCGACTGGGATGGACGGGGAGATCATACAACCCTCACTGAAAAATTTTTCTTTTGAAGGGGTTCCAACATTCGAGGTTAGGCCTTTATCTTCAAACAAATATATGAAGATTATGGAAAACTCCACGTTGAAGATAAATTTTTATCAAAAGATCATCTTTCTTTTTCATGGGTTTCATCACAACGAGATAGATTAATTTGATTTACAGATATTATCAAGAGATAGGTGAATAAACTCTCTTATAAACCGACACACCTTTTAGGAGGTACGTATATCATGAAATGGGATTATGGAGATAAGCTTGGAGGGTCTCAAAGGGTATTTATCAAACCTCTACGGAGGTGAAGTTAACATCATACGCCTCACCCCCTTAGGGGTGACGGGTATAAAGCCCGAAGAGGCCCTTAAGGGCTATGGCTATGGAACGGCCCTCTCCATAGAATTCTCGGTTGATGGGGTCCATAGGAAGGTTGTCTTCAACACGGTTAGGCCCGGGGGGTTTGGCCACGAGAGGATGGCGGACAGGGCGGCGATCCTTATCTGGCAGGGTGAGGCCTTCAACACCCTCCCAAGGCATGTGAGGGCCATTGATGTCGGGGTCATAACGAGGAAGGGCTCATTGAGATCCCTCGAGGATCCCCTTGAGTTCTTCATCCTCACAGAGATGGCAGAGGGTCTCGAGTACTACCGGGATCTTGACAGGATAAAGGAGGCCGGGGATTTATCGGATCTAGACCTGAGGCGTTGCAAGGCCTTGGCGGGCTATCTTGCCGAGATCCACTCGGTTAAGGGTTGTGACCCTGGGCTCTATGAGAGGAGGATCAGGGAGCTCGTAGGTCATAGCGAGTGCATCTTCGGCCTCACCGACAGCTACCCAACTGGCCTGGAGTACATTGGAGCCAGAGAGCTATCCGCCATCGAGAAGAGATGTATAGACTGGAGGTGGAGGTTGAAGCCCCTCACCCACCGCCTCTCAATGGTTCACGGCGACTATCACCCCTGGAACATCATCTTCACGGGTGATACAGAGTTCAAGCTCTTGGACAGGAGCAGGGGGGAGTGGGGGGAGCCAGCGGATGATGTAACAGCCCTGGCCGTTAACTACCTATTCTACGCCCTCCAACAGGCCGGCGAGCTGGATGGGCCCTTCAAGGTTCTCTGGGAGACCTTCTTCGAGGATTATCTCAAGGCCACTGGAGATCGTGAGCTCCTCCAGGTGGTTCAGCCCTTCTTCTGCTGGAGGGCCCTGGTCATAGCCTCCCCAACCTGGTATCCCAACCTCCCATTGGATGTAAGGAGGAAGCTCCTAAACTTCGCAAGAAATATCTTGGAGGTCTCTAGGTTCGACTATCATGAGGTCAACGGCTTACTGGAGGATTAGGATTGGGGAGAGAGGGTTGGGCCATTTGGATTACTGGGCTCCCAGCATCCGGTAAGTCAACCCTAGCGAGGGCGGTTAAGGAGAGGCTCGAGAGGCTTGGGGTCCATGTACAGATCCTGGAATCCGATGTTGTTAGAAAGGTCCTAACACCGAACCCCACATACTCCCCTGAGGAGAGGGAGACCTTCTACAACTCCCTCGTCTATATTGGCGTCCTGCTGACCCAGAACGGGGTGAATGTGATCTTCGATGCTACCGCAAATAGGAGGAGGTGGAGGAGGGCAGCCAGGGGCCTAATAGACAGGTTCCTACAGGTCTATATAAGATGCCCCTTGGAGGTCTGCAGGGAGAGGGATAGAAAGGGGATATATAAGAAGGCGGAGGCTGGAGAGGCACAATATGTTCCAGGCCTCCAGGAGGAGTATGAGGAGCCCTGGGATGCGGATCTGGAGATCGACTGCGTAAGAGAATCTCCCGAGAAGGCAGCTGAGAAGATCATAGAGATCATGAAGGAGAACGGCTTCATATAGAGAATGAAAAAGTTCAAATGGAACTTCTATTGTATACTCCATTTCGAGATGGCCATGGGAAGTTGAAAAGACAATTAAAGTGAGATCTAAGGAATTGGATCAAAGCAAAAGCCTCAGGAAACCAATCGGTCATATTTTTGGCTAAGCAATCTCACGGAAAACCCATTAATTTCACCCAGATGATATAATACTACCGAGATGTTCCAATCCGATGTGAAGGGTGAGCAGGCCTCGATCCTCTTCGAGGCAGCTGAGAACGTTAGAAGAAGCGTCTTGGATGTTTTGAGGGAGAGGCGAGACCTGGAGGTAAAGGAGCTCAAGAGGGTCTTGGACCTATCAGCGCACAACGCCATCCGGGAGACCCTCAGCAACCTAGGAGCATCGATGAATGTGGTGAGCGAGGAGGGGGAATACACCCTCGGCGGTGGAGAGGCACACCTCATCGTAGACCCCATAGATGGCACGACCAACCTAGCTAGGGGAGTGGGCTATGCAACCACGAGCATCGCCATTTCAGAGACACCATATCTCTCAGGAACCTTAGCCGCCATAGTCATGGAGCTGAACTCGGGATTAGCATACTGGGCGGAAAGAGGGAAGGGGGCGTGGCTGGGGGATTCTAGGATCAAACCATCGGGACCTGCTGGAGTTAAAGATGCCATGATCTCCATCGACATAAGCAAAGGATCCTATCTCCGCTCCTTAGAGAGGCTCATATATAAGGCGGGGCATCTCCGCCAACTCGGATGCGCCTCCATCTCCCTCTGCCATGTGGCATCGGGAAGAATTGACGCCCACATCGACTACAGGGGAGCTTTGAGGGCGACGGACGCAGCGGCCGCCCTCTTCATCCTAAAGGAGGCGGGGGGAGTATACATCATAGATGGTGCGATGGACAACGACCTAATGCTATCGAGGGGGTCGAGGCTTAGGCTCGTAGCGGCCTCAAGCCAAGGGCTGCTTGACGAGATAATGAGCTTAATAGGGGAGCGCCAAGGCTTTGCATTTCGAGAAGCCACTAAAACCCGCGAGCTTTAGGGCTAGACTCAACCGATTCCTAGGCCTCGTAGAGGTGGAAGGCGAACCCCGAGGCTGCTTCATACCGAATCCTGGAAGGCTTAGGGGCCTGCTGAGGGCCGGGGTTAAAGTACACCTTTCTGAGAGAGACCGGAGGAGTAGGAAGACTGGATACGATCTGATCCTAGTGGAATTAGGGGAGGTTTTGGTCTCGATCGACTCAAGGATGCCGAACAAGATCATAGGAGAAGCTGTAGAGTCAAGCCTAATACCCGAGTTTAAGGGCCTACGCATAAAGGAGAGAGAGCCCCATCTACAGGGTTCAAG
>JAGTQJ010000003.1:21158-21346 GCA_018396515.1 Candidatus Bathyarchaeota archaeon
GGGAGAGCCTCTTCTTGGAGGTGAAGTCCTGCACTCTAGTGGAAAATGGGGTCGCCCTATTCCCAGATGCGCCCACATCGAGGGGCGAGAGGCATATGAAGACCCTAATAAAAGCTTTAGAATTCGGGAGGGCAGCAGTCCTCTTCCTCGTCCAAAGGGGTGATGCCGAGGTCTTCAGGCCAAACTGG
>JAGTQJ010000003.1:21356-25271 GCA_018396515.1 Candidatus Bathyarchaeota archaeon
CAAGGTTCTCTGAGGCCCTGAAAACCGCCGTCGAGGGGGGTGTGGAGGCATATGCATACACCTGCAAGGTTTCGCTCTCCTCGATCGAGCTTGAGAGAAGGTTGCCCATGGAGCTAGAAGCCCTGTAATAGTTCCTTTATTTCCTATGCTTAAGTGGTGGAGAACTTAACACGTTTCCGTTAACCTCCCCCTGAGTCAAACCATTTTGAATGGGATGATTTTTAAGGTTCTAAATAATTTTTATCGAGGGAGGGTCGTCGGATGGGAAAGAAGAAGGTACTGAGCGAGCGGGAGCTGAAGGAGATGGTCTATCCCTCCGAGAACGACGTCCTCTGCATAGCGGTGAAGATGCTGGGATACGATAGGGTGCTCGTTAAATGCCAGGATGGCCATACAAGGGTATGTAGGATCAGGGGGAAGATGAAGAGGAAGACATGGATAAGGGAGGGGGATGTCGTCCTAGTCTCCCCATGGGACTTCCAGGGGGAGGAGAGGGGAGAGATATTCTGGAGGTACACAGCCAACCAGGTTGAGCAGCTGAGGAGGGAGGGGATCCTTAAGATAGAGTAGAAGATCCGGATGGAGGGCTGGAGGGACCTTGGCCGGCCGAAGGAGCCCAGAGAGGGAGGCGGAGAGGAGGCTCAGGAGGTTTGAGGAGGAGAGCCTCATGCTCGAGAAGCGGGAAGAGGATTTCGAGGTCTTCGAGGAGGTATTCGACAGGCCCACCCTCGAGGGCCTATACAAGCTGATGAGGAGGGGTGTCATAGACAAGATCTACGGGGTGGTGAAGGCCGGCAAGGAGGGGAGGATATACTGGGGTAAGGATCCAAGGGGATCCGAGCTTGCGGTCAAGATCTATTACACCGTCACAGGCGAGTTCAGGCATGGCATGATGAAGTACATAGAGGGGGATCCGAGGTTTAAGAGGGTGAGGAGAGATCCGAGAGGTCTGGTCTATACCTGGACCCAGAAGGAGTTCAAGAACCTTAAGCTGGCGGAAGAGGCTGGGGTCAACGTCCCAAGGCCCATAGAGTGCTTTAGAAACATCCTCGTGATGAGCTTCATTGGAGCGGATGGGGTTCCAGCCCCGCTTCTGAGGGAGGTTGAGCTCCCTAACCCAGAGGATTTCTACAAGAGGTTGATAGAGGATGTTAGACGCCTCTACCTGAAGGCCGGCCTCGTCCACGGGGATCTCAGCGAGTATAACATAATGGTCTGGGAGGAGGCTCCAGTCATCTTCGACGTCTCCCAGGCGGTTCTAACGTCCCACCCGAACGCGGGGGCCCTCCTGAGGAGAGATATAGAGAGGATTAATGAGTACTTCAGCCGCCTCGGGGTTGACATCCTAAACGCTGACCATTTGGAGGTGTATGTGAGGGGTGGAGAGGAAGAGCTATATCAATATCCCCCTGGATAGGGTTGGGATTCTGATAGGGCCGAAGGGAAAGGTGAAGAAGAGGATAGAGAGGATCTTCGGGGTCTCCCTCGACATTGACAGCGACTCGGGCTCCGTTGAGATAGCCCTAGGCCCTGAGGCGAAGGACGTATCCCTCCTATTCACGGTTCAGAACATCGTTAAGGCCATTGGGAGGGGCTTCAACCCGAGGAAGGCTGAGAGGCTGGCGGAGGAGGATCATGACCTCCTCATCATCGACCTCTCAGAGTACTGCAAAACTAAGAACTCCATCGCGAGGGTAAAAGGCAGGATCATAGGTAGGAAGGGCCAGGCTAGGGCGTTGCTGGAGGAGCTTACGGAGACTATGATAAGCGTCTACGGAGACACTGTCTCTATAATCGGTAGGACGGACAGGCTTAACATAGCGAGGGAGGCCATCCTAATGCTCGTGAAGGGGGCCTTCCACAAGACCGTCTGGAACTACCTCTACGAGTGGAGGAAGAGGATGAAGAGGGAGGCAGCTGAACTCTGGGAGAAGGGCGGCGCCGAATACGGGTGAAGCGGCTTGGCCGAGGCATCCTACCAATCCATAAGCCCCTCTGACTTCTTCTACAGGAACAGGGAGATAGCTGGTTTCAGCAATCCGAGCAGGGCCCTCTACTCAGCTGTGAGGGAGCTTCTGGAGAACTCCCTAGATGCCTGCGAGGCTCGAAGGGTTCCCCCAGATATATACCTAAGGATCAGGGAGGTGCTTCCATCGAGGGAGGAGGAGGGACCTGAGGTCTATTCCTTGAGGATCGAGGATAACGGGACAGGCATCCCTGATGAGTATATCCCCCTCTGCTTCGGAAAGGTCTTCTACGGCTCGAAGTACATCCTCAGGCAGTCGAGGGGGACCTTCGGGCTTGGAGGGACCATCACCATACTTTACGGTCAGATCACCACCCATAAACCCGTGAGGGTGGCCTCAAGTATAGGAAAGGAGATACACGAGTACGAGATGATGATCGACATTGAGCACAACGAGCCAATAGTGCTTAGGCATGAGGTCCATGAGAACAGGAAGGGGTGGCGGGGAACCATAGTGGAACTTCAGCTCGAGGGAGACTACTCGAGGAGCATGAACAAGATATACGAGTACCTGAAGCAGACGGCGATGGTCTGCCCCTACGCGGATATAACCTTCGTCGATCCCAAGGGGCGCCTATACAGGTTTGAGAGGGCTACCGACCAGATGCCCCCGCCACCGAGGGCGGTTAAACCCCACCCGAAGGGGGTGGATGTCGAGACACTGAGGAGGATGGTGGCCTCGACGAGGGCGAGGAACATGAAGGCCTTCATGATGGAACACTTCCAAGGAGTTGGGGAGGTCACGGCTGAGAGGTTCCTTAACACCGCCTCAATCGACCCCAAGACCCCCCCAGATGAGCTGGGCCCTGAGGATATCGTCAAACTGGTCCGCGCAGCGAACGATTTCGAGGAGTTCAACAGACCTGATCCAAGCTGTCTATCACCCATAGGTGAGGAGCTCCTTGGAATGGGGATAAGGAAGGAGCTGAACCTGACAGACGCGGACTTCCTGATGGCCGTCCAGAGGAGGCCTTCCACCTACCTTGGCTTCCCCTTCATAGTGGAGGCAGCTATGGCCCATGGAAGGTCCCTCGCGAGGCAGGGCTTCAGCGGCATCACCCTCTACAGGTTTGCGAACAAGATACCCCTCCTCTTCGACGAGTCTAGCTGCGTCATCTGGAAAGCGGTCAACAGAAACATAAACTGGAGCACCTACCTCGTCTCACCCGATACCCCACTTGTGGTGGCCGTCCATGTCTGCTCAACAAAGATACCCTATAAGAGCGTTGGGAAGGAGTTCCTAGCCGATCAGCCTGAGGTTGAGAGGGAGATAACCAACGCGATCCGCCAGCTTGCAAGGCACCTTAGGCTCTATATCTCTAGGAGCATAAGGATGGCGAGGGAGAAGAGGAGGCTCAGCGTGTTCGAGAGGTTCCTCCCCAAGATCGCTGAGTTCTCCGCGAAGCTCGCGGATAAAGAGGAGATTCCAGATATAACCCCCCTCCTCAGGGCTGTAGGGGCAGACCTCGAGGAGGTTGAGAGGAGGATTAAAGAGGTACCTCAGGTTGTCGGGGAAGGCTGTTAGAGAGGCTGATAGGCAGAGGGAGATGACCGAGCTTGCCCTGAAGCAGCTGGGCCTCCTCGTCTACGAGCAGATAAGGGCTAGGGAGTTCCCCTGGATCATGATACAGAGCAGGTCAACCGACAATATAATCTATGATCCAGAGCTCAAGCAGTATATACTGGGAGACCGCCTTATCAGGAGGCATTCCAGAAACATAGCCCACATCCGACCCTTCGCCCAGCTCATATGGACCGCCTGGTTCAGCAGGGAGCTCCTGAGGCATAGGAAGACAAGCACCCTGAGGGAGGTGTACTACTCGGCCAGGGGGCAGAGGGATATAGAGTTCAAGGATCAGGACGAGTCGGACAACATCATAACAGACCTC
>JAGTQJ010000113.1 GCA_018396515.1 Candidatus Bathyarchaeota archaeon
CGGAAAGTCTAGGTCAGCTAGCCATA
The DNA here is from genome assembly GCA_018396515.1 of Candidatus Bathyarchaeota archaeon. Taxonomy (GTDB): domain Archaea; phylum Thermoproteota; class Bathyarchaeia; order TCS64; family TCS64; genus JAGTRB01. The sequence continues at coordinate 27 of JAGTQJ010000113.1, forward strand.
GGGGGATGACGTCAGGTGGGTATCTATGCCACTTGATGCCGGGAGCAGCCAGCATACCCTCAACAGTGGCCGAGTCGAAGAACTCATCCCTAATCATACATGTCACGTCGACCAATAGAGTTTGATGGAGTTATAAGCCTTTTCAGCCATGCCTCTCTTGATTCTACTAGCCATTCTTGAGATGAGAAGAACAAGTAAAATAGGTGCCGTCTGCTCTCAAGATTTAACAGATTTCGTAGGTATTTTCCAATAATTTTGATTGTGGAGAAGCCATTGATTCTGAGGAGACTCGAAGAGGAGGCATCACTGCTTGAGGATGTTTTCTGGAGGGGGGGATAGCCAGCAATTTTCAGTATAAGCCGCGGAATGTAGGGTTTGACGGCCTTTTTAAAAGCCAGAGCTTCATCTATAGAAAGTTAGCTACAGTTGTAAAGGCTTGCTAGGTTATGGATATTTTTGGCCCCTTTATGAGCCTCGAGAGGTTCGAGGCTAGGATCTCCTCGTTGTTCGGGGTCTTGAGGAATATCGGGACATTCCTCTGTTTGGTCGCCCTGTAGGAGACGAAGAGCCACTCGCCAGTCTCAAGCTCCGTCGTCTTGTCTAGGAGGTCGTAGCTCAGGCTGAACGCGTCGGCTATTACCATCCTGTCGTAGAACCTTGGGAGGACGCTGACGAAGTAGCTGTGGAGCTGCTGCAACGCGTTCACGTTAAGGTGGGCGACCCTCTGGCTACAGACCCAGCAGCTGGCCCTGTATTTCCTTCCCTGCCTGAGGAGGGCCTCAACCGACCTGTTGGACTGCTCTGTGTAGTCCTCCCTCCTCGTCCTGTCGGGGATGAACTCCTGGGCCTCATCTATTACCGTTAGGACCGGCCTTCCGGTCCCTTGGGTCTTCTTCAGCCATAGGAGGTGGTCTACGAAGCGGCTCACGGCCTCTCGGGCGATGTCGGGCTCTGGGATGTAGACGATGATTAGGCCTGAGAGGGGGCCATGGGAGACCGCTGAGGCGAGCCACTCCGGGTTCCTGGGCATGGTTTTTCTTTCCACCCCTGTGGACCTCTCCTCATTCAGGGCCCTGAGTATGGCCTGTATATCTTTAGAGGTGCTCGACATGGAGTGGATGGAGGTCGAGAAATCCGTTAGGATCCTTGAGAGCTCCGCCTTCGCCGCCGGGTCTCCGGCTATCTCCTCGAAGGTGGTGTCCTCCTCATATCCCCCCACCTCCATGAAGGCGTTGAGCTTGTTGAGGGCTATGTGGGCCTGGATGGACTCCCTCTCCCCCTTATCGGCGATCCCCCCGATCAATCTGAGGATCAGCCCAAGGTTAAGCGGGATCTCCTTCGGGGGCTGGGCCATCGATAATCTCCGTATCCTCCCAGCCTCCAGCAGTTTCTCTACGGCCATCTCTAGATGTCTCCTCTCCAGGAGCCCCTCCAGGGTCTCTGGTATGGCTTGGGAGCCCATTATCCTCCGCGGCTCCCCTCTGAAGTCCTCGGTCGAGTAGGTATAGGGGGCGAGGTCGAGGAGGTGGATCAGGTACTCTCCAGCTACGTCGAAGATCACGACGGTTATCTCCTCCGTCCCTTCCAGCACCCTCCTTATGAGGTAGGATGCCAGGTTTGACTTTCCGCATCCCGTGAAGCCGAAGAAGCCGGTGTGGTAGCGGACCAGCTCTCCGATGTTGACGGTGAGGGGGAGGTTGAAGCCCTTGAGAACCCCTACCTCTGCCCCTCCCTCTACGCAGAGGAACTCCCTGACGGTCTCCCTCGATAGGATGTGGGCCTCGCTCCCGACGAGAGGTGTGAGGTTGGAGCGTCTGAATGTGACGCCACCTTCTTTGAGATCCATCCTGTAGTCTGTGGGGACTGCCACCACATCTATCCAGGTCTCCTCGCTCCCCTCCCAGCTCCTGTCTATGGTCTCTAGGAACTCCCTCCTTATCACCTTGGGTACCGCTATGTCGACCCCTAGCATCTGGAAGTGCATGGGCCTGACATCGACGACCTCGTATATTATGTAGGTCTCCCCATCCAGCGTCGGCCTTCTCAGGCCTATGAAGCTAGGCTCGTGGAGCCTGTCCAGTACTGCTATGCTGAACCTGGCCTCGACTAATGCCACCCTGCTTGTTAATGTGACCTCCCCCTCCCTCGTCCTTGAGGTCCTCGTGGTCACCCTGTGGGCCCTGAGCCTCGCTGAGAACTCCCCCTCCATGTCGTCGAATATCCTGTTCATCTCTCCTCCACCTCCACGGCCCTCCTCTCCCTTGCTCCCTCGGTCTCCCTCCTGATATCTCTAAACCTCCTCGCTATGGTGAATATCTTCTGCCTTCTGGCGAGGGCTCCAAGCTCGAGGTCTGCTACCCCCCTGAGGAGGCCTTTCATAAGTTTGACCTCGGCCTTAACGGCCTTGTCAGCTAGGTAGAGGAGCTGGTTGTGGCCCATAGCCTCCAAGACCTCCGGGTTGTCGCACTTGGAGAGGAGGAGGAGTATTGTGTTGTCCAAGGGGTTCTCAAATTCCCCCTCCCAGTATGGATAGATCCTCGCCGGTTTCCCCCGGTCCAGCACCTCCAGCTCGACGGTGTATCTGTCATCCATCATTGGGTTGTAGAAGCGGTCGTATAGGAAGGTTGGCGACCTGACTGCACTGTCACCCTTGAACTCCCTGAGCTGGAAGTATCCCCTCACGAACTGCCTCTCCATCGAGACCACCCTCCTAGCGGCCTTTAGGGTTCTACTCTCCCTATCCTCTACGAGGGTTGTGAAGCATGCGTCGTAGGTGAGGGTCCTCCAAGGGGATCTGAAGGCGTTGGGGTTGACGCTGCTCAGGATGGTTAGGAAGGCCCTGTCGTGTTTGAAGCTGGGAAGCCTCTCTCCTCCTGAGATTAGGCCCTTAGCCTTGGCGTAGGGCATGGCCGCCCTTATAAAGTCTGATGAGGAGGTGTCCTTCGCTATACCCACGACTATCACCCCCCTCTTCAGGGCCTCCTCCCTGAGCATCTGGATCAGCATGGCGTTTATAGAGTTGAGGTCGATCACTGTCAGCCAGGTCTCCCCCTCATCCATCATGAGCGGGTGGCCCGAAGATTTGTAGAAGACCCTCTCCACGATCCTCCAGGCCACCTCCCTGACCCTGAGCCAGTAGTCCTTAACATGCCGTTGAAGCTCCAGGTAGGGTTCATCACCCTTGAGGCCGTCCTCGACCAGGAGGGCCCTTCCATGTTCCTTGTGCATCCTCTCCAGCCTCACTACTAGGTCCCCTCCAAGCTCCTCCCCTATGCCAAGCTCCTCGAAGAGCTGCCTCGCTCTAAGCCCCTCGGAGCCTAGAAGCCTCTGGATGGCCGCGTAGGGCAGGTAGCGCCTCCTCTTAGGAACCCACCCTCCCCCGGAGCCTAGAACTGAGGCTATTCTGAGATCTAGGAGGGTGAGGGGGCCGTATGGGGTTTCCACGCCGAAGAGGGGCGACTCCCCACGCCTTAGGAGAAGGCCGAGATCCCTAGATAGGGGACCGTACGTTCCGGATAGGGGCCTGTCCAAGAGGAGGAGGCGCACCTTCTCATCCTCCACTGCCCTTAGGGCTGTAGTTAACTCCGCCATGGTCATGAGGGCGAAGGGGATCCTCTCCGCCACTCTCTCAGGATCCTCCTCGGATGAGGCGGAGGCGCCAGCCACATGAAAGAGGTCCTCCGCCCATAGGGGGACTGAGGCGGAGGTTGCTAAGCGTCTATCCCTCTCGACGCCCTCGAGGTGGAAGGATATCTCCTTCCCCACGGTGAAGCCGCATTTAAATCCGGAGGCGCACACGTAGAAGAGGAGCATCTCTAGGAGTTCGTCATAGTCCATAGAGCCATCTATCCCAACCGCGGTATATTCCCCAGGCTCGAGACCAGCGAGGCCTGAACTGCCTCCACACCCACATTTTATGCAGGATGTGAGGCCCTCCTTCCCCGCGAGCTCCCTTATCCTCCTAGTCAGGAGGTCTGTTAGGATGGAGGTCTGCCTCCTGAGCCTCTCAGCGATGAATCCCAACCCGGTTCAAAGTTCATCGGCCACATTGATAAACATTTTAGATATCTGATATCTAAAAGTTAAATCAAAGAATTCTATGATTATAAGAGTTTAAGTTGAAGAGATGAATGAGACGATGGGATGCTAGAAGACGGTAAACCTCGTTAGAGTTCATGGATCATATCTTCCTGAGAGCTGGGAGAGCCCTCTCAACGCCCCTGGTCAGGATGAGCCCTAGAATTATCGAGACCAGGGACTGGCCGAAGAGATCTCTGAAGTAGGAGACAAGGGCCACGGGGTACCCCTTTATGAAGATGTTGACGAAGAAGTAGACTGTCGACATAACGAAGCCCGCCGCTGCCAGGACTGCCACTTGGAGTATTATGCTCCTCTTGCGGCCCAGACCGGCTATAAATCCCTGTAGGCCGTGGGCGAGGACGGTAACAAACCATCGGGGGTAACCCACAAAGAGGTCGGCAACAACCGGGCCTATAATTCCAACCAAGCCCCCGACCTTGACGCCGAAGAGTAGGGCTGAGATGTAGATGGCAGTGTCGCCTATGTGGGTGTAGCCCCCCGTCGGGGATGGGAGCATGATGCCGGTGGTTCCCGTAAGGACGGCGGTCAGAGCTGAGAATAGGGCCGTGAAGGCCGCCTCCAGGGGGGTCATGAAGGGGCCACCTTTAACCTCCAACCCCTTAACCCTGAAGCTCATATAGGCGAAAGAGGCGGTGATTATCACCGCCAGCACCTCAACAGCCAAACCGATGGGAGAGATGGGATATCCAAGG
>JAGTQJ010000114.1:0-500 GCA_018396515.1 Candidatus Bathyarchaeota archaeon
TAAGCTTAATGACGCTAAAGAACTTGCTGGAAAGGCTAAAGAAGCCTTCAAAATAGCGAGGGAAACGATAGAGAAACTTCTTGAAACAACAATAAATGAATAAAAATCAATTAATTATATCTATTTTTATATCTATTTTTAGGCGATTCGCCTATTAAATGGCATTTCATATGATCTCCTATAGGTTATTAGATTTGTTCACTCAAACATTAAGAAGAAATTTACTAAACTTCACCATTATCAGCCGGTTTCCATCTCGGATCTCAATCCGCTCTGAATCGGCCAACTTACAGCGAGCATGTATAACTATCGATGACGAAGGCATGAAATATCCTTTATAGGAGGGTGTTTGGAATGAGCAAACTTTATCATGATATGCTGGCCTCAGGATCTGGATGAGGCCCCTCATAGTAGACGCCCTCGCCTCGGGGAGGGGGGAGAGGATCGCTACTAGGGATGTGATAGGGGCTGGACCTAGAAGCATAGCCGGGGTTCTTGAG
>JAGTQJ010000114.1:518-3168 GCA_018396515.1 Candidatus Bathyarchaeota archaeon
AGGATCCGCTTAGTAGAGGACCTCCTCAAAAATGAAGACCAGCTTCATGGATACGATGTGCTCCTAGTCAGCGGGATGACCCCAGATCTCCCCGCGGTGAGGAGGATGATAAGGACCTGGAGGAGGGGTGGAGGGGGGCCGGTCATCGTTGGGGGGCCCATCGCATCGGACCCCTGGGACGCCCTCGCCAGGGCTGGTGGAGACATAGCCGTCATCGGCGAGGGGGAGCAGACCCTCCAAGAACTCTTAGACCTAGGCATATTAGAAGGGGCCCCTCTCAAAGAGGGGCTTGGGGAGGTTAAGGGAGTTGCATATATGGAGGGGGACTCGGTGAGGGTGAACCCTCTGAGGCCATTCATGAGGCGCGGGGTTTATGACTCCTACATGCCATCAACCGAGAGGATAGTGGACTACCCCCTCTACAGGGCTGCGAGGGTCTACGTGGAGGTCCTGAGGGGGTGCAGCAACTACCGTAGGGCTATGGTGGATGAGATGTGTAGAGGGTGTAGAGGATGTGTTGAAGGACCCCTCACAGACCGTTACGGATGCCCAGTCGGGATACCCCCAGGATGTGGATACTGTTCAGTCCCGAGCCTCTACGGGCCTCCTAGGAGCAGGTCTATTCGGAAGATATTGGATGAGGTCAGGAGGCTCACATCCCTAGGGGCCAGGAGGATAGTCCTCAGCGCCCCCGACTTCCTCGACTATGGCAGGGACCTCCTGGTCGAGCCTGAGCCCCTCACAGACCCCGCATGGCCCGAGCCCAACTACGAGGAGTTGGAGGGGCTCCTCTCAACCCTCACGGGCATAGATGCCTTCCAGGAGGGTGAAGCCTCCCTTATGGTTGAGAACGTGAAGGGTTGCCTCGTCACAGAGAAGGCGGCCGAGATCCTTGGCAAATACCTTGGGGGAACCCCCATCAACATCGGCCTGGAGACGGGGTCGGAGGAGCACTCATGGATGTTGGGCAGGCCCTCAACACCCAAGGAGACCCTAAGGGCTGTGGAGAGGCTGAGGAGGGCTGGGCTGAGGCCCTATGTCTACTTCATCCACGGCCTCCCAGGACAGTCCATGGAGACGGCTAGGCTGACGGTGGAGGCGATCCACCAATGCGTGAAGATGGGGGCCGAGAGGATCATCCTATACAGGTTTCAACCCCTCCCCATGTCGGCCTATGGAGACAATCCAGCCCCACCACCAGCTAACAAGGACAGAAACAGCAGCGTGATCAAGAAAGCCTCAGAGGAGGCAAACAGGAGGCTCAAGAAGGAGATGGTTGGGAAGAGGCTGAGGGTTGTGCTAGCCGAACCATACCAGAAAAATAGGCGTCTAAGGGTGGCCTACCCACTGGATCATGGCCCAGTCGTGCTCCTAGAGGTTGAGGAGGGGGATATCGGCGACATCCTGGAAATAGCCGTGACAAGGGTCCTATCAGATAGAATGGTGGAGGGGAAACCGATAAAATAACTAAAGAGAGAACATTCATATACTATGGAAATCTTTCAATAGAAAATGTTTCATGAAGAGGATGGTCATGAGTTAAAAATTTGTCATGGTATCTCCTCCGGTCTCAACGCCCATATGAGGCTCCATTTACCCCTATCATCCCTCTCTAAGCATACTATGCCGGCCTGTCTGAACCTCACGGGCTCGATGCTTGGATCCCCAGTGAGGAGGAGGCTTGCCAGCCTGCTCAGGTGTGGCAGGTGCCCCACCACCATTATATCTTCATTCAGAGCCTTGAGCCTCTCAGAAAATACCTTAGGATCTGCCTGGGGATCTAGGCCCTCGGCCTTCCCGATCCCCCCAGGTGGGTTCAAGTGCTCCGCCATGATCTCAGCTGTTTGTAGTGCTCTCAGCTTCCCACTATGAATTATCTTCTCGATGCGTACCCCTATTCTAGCCGCATAGCTAGCCACTTTAATGGCCTCTCTTCGACCCCTATCGGTAAGCGGCCTTGAAGGGTCCTCCTCCTCCCTCTTAGCTTCAGCATGCTGAACCAGATAAAGCCTCAAACCCCCTCACCATGCCATGGAGATTATAGGTCTTCTAGGCCATAAAGAATATGCCCCCTGCATAATGATTCAGAGGGGTGAGGCCCCCATCGACCAGTCGAGAGGCCTCGATAAGGGGTATCATCCGAAAGGCTCATGAGAGGAGTGACGCTTCAGGAACCTTCGGATCACATGGAATCAGCCGCTTGATGCCCATGGGCCATTCCACCCCAAACATCAAAGTAAAGATGAGCGGATTGGATTGCTGGTGGACCCCTGAGCCCGATTTAGAAAGGCGATTAAGTTGTTACCCGTCTCCCTGGGTATGAAAGCTTTAATTACCGCCTCTTTGCCTCTATTGCTTCGATCGATTGGGATGAGCTCGGAGAAGAGGGAGGGGAGGGGCCCATACTACGAGTGTGTGAACTGCGGCACGCAGGTGGAGTATAGGGAGCTGGAGAAGTACATAACCTTCAAATGTCCCCAGTGTGGATATAGGATCTTTAGGAAGGTGAGACCCCCCATCATAAAGAGGGTGAAGGCGAGGTAAATTGGCTGAGGAGATGAGGGCCAAACCCCTAGAGGAGAAAAGGGCCGAGCTCCTGATAAAGTACAGGAGGCTAAAAATCGACAGGGTTGAGAGGGGGGAGGATAAG
>JAGTQJ010000114.1:3236-4742 GCA_018396515.1 Candidatus Bathyarchaeota archaeon
AGGGGTCTCCTACATCAGGGAGCTTAAAGAGCTGGTCGACAGGGAGGGGGCGACGAGGGGGATAATGGTCGTCGGCGGGGTTTATACCTACTCCTCCAGGAGCTTCGCCGAGAGGTGGGGCATAGAGCTCATAGAGCCCAGCCTCCCAGCCTTCGACATCTTCGAGCACGAGCTCGTGCCGAGGCATGAGATACTCTCAGAGGAGGAGAAGCAGAAGGTCTTGGACAGGTTCCACGCCAAGCCATACCAGTTCCCCTGGATAAAGGCCTCAGACCCCATCTCGATAATCCTAGGCGCGAAACCTGGAGATATAATCAAGATAACGGGGAAGAGCCTCACAGCAGGGCTCTACGAGTCATACAGATATGTTGTAAAATAGGAGTTACACGAAGCCCACAAGTCACATTTTAGCCATTTAAAGATGCAAATTATACAAGACACCAGCTCCCTCTAGGTAAAATATCCCATTATAATATCTAAAATATCCCATTATAATATCCAAAGGGATGAATGGTTAAGGTTTCCAGAGAGTCAGGTATCTGCTCCCCCTTTCTCCTTTGTTATCTCCCTTTTCACCTCGTCGAGGATGACCATCGCCTCCCCGAGGGTTATCCCAAGCCTGTAGGAGACCTCCTCGACGGATATTTCCGGAGACTCAACGATGAGGAAGTCCCTCAGGTAGGCCTTGTGGGATGGGTATAGGGGGAGGGAGTGGACCACATCCACCAAGATGGGCCAGAGGGGGCTCCTCTTTAGATCCTCCGACAGGGCCCGGCTCACCTAGCTCCAATCTTCTCATACATCTTCTCGAAGGCCCACCGGAGGCTGCTCTGGATCTCCCTCAGCCTCCTCTCCCCACCATAGTTGTGTATCGCCACCATCTTCAGCCTCCCATCCTCCGTGGAGACCTCGAAGGAGAGGACCTCATCAGGGGTTATCTCACCCCTCGAGGCCCTATCCTCATCAGAGGCCCTCATCCCCATCAACACCTTCTCTACCAGGAAGGCCCTGAATGGGGGTATAGACTCGGTGAAGGGTAGATCCTCCCTCGGGTAGAAATAGAGATCCCTCTCCTCCACCCTCAAATGGCCGAGGAGGGTTCCATCCCTACCCCTGATGGAGACCCCTACCTCCTCTTCCCCTCCCTCCACCTCCTCCATCCTCACCCCCTCCACCTCCTCTGGGACAGTTGGCTTCTGGAATCCTTTCCTCACTATCATCCTCTCGATAAGGATGAGGGCCCTCCTAGAATCCTCCAGCTCCCTCTGGAGCCTCATGATCCTCCTCTCGAGTTCATCCCTGACCTTCAGGAGGTCCCTCGTCTCCTCCTCATCCATCCAGATCCTCAAGAAGTTGATCCGATAAGGTATAACTTATCTCTTAATCCATCAGGGCGATATGGATGAGTTTTTAATGTGGATGGTGGATCTGATGGTGAGTTGTTGGGGAGGGGCTTCGTCAGAAGGTATGTCGAGCTGAGCAGGGAGAAGGAGAGCTTCCTGTGTG
>JAGTQJ010000117.1 GCA_018396515.1 Candidatus Bathyarchaeota archaeon
ACTGTAACATATTTAAATGTTACTAATAGTAACAAAATGGGCCTCACCTGGGAGGTGGCGTGAAACCACCGGCCAGGCCCTAAACCTTTAATAGATTCCTGTTACTAATAGTTACAGATGGATGAGGGGGAGCCCACCTCCAAGCCCGTAAAGATAGCCACAAGCCTAAAGGAGGCCATAAGGAGGTTCCTGGAATCCGAGGAGGCTAGGAGGCTGGGGTACCGATACGAGATAGACGTGGTGAACCAGAGTGTGAGGGAGTTCCTCATAAAACACGGCTTCCTGGAGCTTGAGGAGAACCGCTTCGAGCACTTCAACGTATACGAGGACCATGTCACCATCTGGGACAAGAAGCTGAGGAGGCTTGTCGATGTCTACTTCAGCGGCCGGAAACCCTACATCTTCTGCAGCCTATGCGAGGACTCGGAGTGCGACCACATCCAGTTCGCCCTAAGCATACCAGAGGCCCTCAAAGCCCTAAAGGAGAAGGGATGGAGGATAGAGGAGGGAAAGGTCCTATACGTCCCACCATAGGGTTGACGTTGAGGTGGGTCGGTGAGGGTTTAAGATCGTGGAGAGGGTGTGGATCTTAAACAGTTTGTGTAATCGAGTTTGTGAAGAAGAAAGTTGTGGGGAATAGAGCTATTCGATGAGGCCAGGGGCGATAAGGTGGCTGAGGTCCAAAGTCGGGGGACAGGTAGGTACTGAGATATACCGGTTCCTAAGTGAGATCACAGCAGCCCGTTTCAAAGATGATGAAGGAGGTGGCCGAGAATATCCAGCTGATAAAGGGGATGTGATGATTATAGGTTATGAAAAAATTAGAACGGGTTTAGCTATTGATTTGGTATCCAGGATTATGAGTTGATAGTGAACTCTTTAGGGGTTTGGGGTCTGGCCCATCATCACCTCCAGGCCCATCCTCCTGATGGAGTTGAGGATCCTCCTGAGTGATGCGTGGGTTATGTAGGCATCCTCAAGGCTTTTTGAGTCCAGCCAGGGCTTGGCCGGCGCTCTGATCTGGAGCCTGTGGCCCCTCAGCCTAGCCTCCTCAGCCAGCTCTAATAGGGCTGAGGTGTCGTATAGTATGTGTCCTATGTGGGTGAGGTCTAGGGTTGGGTTGGGGCTCCTGATCATGATTTTTAGTTGTTTGTTTAGGCGTCTCTCCCTTGCGGCCCTCAGGATCCTTGCCATCCCTCTCCCCCTAGCCCTCTCAAGGGTTGTTATGAGGTCTCTTGATGGTCTGGGCTCTAGGAGTTCGTATATGCTCCCCATCTCGGCCTCCACCCGTTCTAATGTGTGGGCTAGGGCGATCTCAAGGGCCTCCCTGGGCTCCAGCTCCTCCCAGTGGAGGTCTGAGTCTGCTCCAGACCTTATTGTTAGGCCTATTGGGGCTCCTGTGGAGGTTGTTCCCACTATGGAGGAGAGGAAGATCCCGGCGAGCTCATCCGCTGTGATGGGGCCTGGAGCCCTCTCGTCGTAGATTATGTGGGGTGAGGAGGATAGCTCCTCCATGTACTCTTTTACCATGAGCTTTGAGAGGCGGGCTGTCGCCTTCCACTCCACCAGCCTCAAGGGGTCTCCTGGGATATACTCCCTGGTCCCGTGGTACTCGGCTCCTTGGCCGGGTTTCCTCCCAGGGGCTAGGCCAGGCCCAGCCAAGCCAGCCCTTAGGATCCTCGCAGCCTCCACGATCCACGGGAGAACCCTAGGGTAGGCCTTCACCTCGAGGTTCATGGGGAGGTCTGTATTGGCTGTCATCAACCTCATCCTCCCCTTGACCTTGGCCCTGAGGGTCTCCAGTTTGTATACTCCGCTGAGCTGGGGGTTGACCCTGACCATGATGAGGTTTTTAGAGGGGGTTTGAGAGGCGGAGTACCAGCCCCCACCCTCCAGCTCCATCTCGATGAGGTTTGGGGCCTCCACCTCTAAAACCCTAGCCTCTCCGGCCTTGACCCTTAGGGTGGCCAGGGGAGGCTTTAAGACTACCTCGGAGGCCTTCCTTGCCCTCAGCAAGGCTGAGATGGTGTCCAATGCTAGGGCTGTGAGGAGAGTGATGGAGATGACTGCGAGTATGGGGTCTCCGAAGAGGGCTGAGAGGAGGGCTGTGGCCAATGAGGCCGTGATCAGCCTGGCCCCATTCTGGGTGGGCCTCAAGCCTTGGGTACCTCTACCCCCTCTAGGGCTCGGCCTATCACAGTCTCAGGCTGAACCCCCTCAACCTCGTACTCGGGTTTGATCCTGATCCTATGCATTAGAACGGGCTTGGCTAGGGCTTTGATATCGTCCGGGATGACGTAGCTCCTCCCCTCCACATAGGCTAGGGCCCTCCCACCCTTGTAGAGCCAGATGCTGGCCCTAGGGCTCGGCCCTAGCCTCACCTCCTCCATCGATCTGATGGAGTCGACGAGGTCTACTATGTACCTCTTGACTGCCTCTGAGACATGTATCTTCCTCACCTCTTCAACCTGGGCTTGGATCTCCTCAGGGGTTGCTACTTGGGTTATAGTGGGCCTCTCCAACTCGTCTATCCGGGTGATTATCTCCAGCTCCTCCCCTAGGGTTGGGTATTCCACCTCTATCTTGTAGGCGAACCTGTCTATGAAGACCTCTGTTAGGGGGTAGGTCCCCTCGCTTCCGTAGGGGAGCTGGGTTGCTAGGACTATGAAGGGCTTGGGTAGGGGCAGGGTCTTCCCCTCTATTGTGACCTGGTACTCCTGCATGGCTTCGATGAGGGCTGCCTGGGTCTTCGGCGTCGCCCTGTTAAGTTCATCGGCTAGAACCACGTTAGCGAATATCGGGCCGTACTTGAGGTCCCAGACCCCCTCTGAGATCCTGTAGTAGGTTGTCCCTATAAGGTCTGCGGGTAGGAGGTCTGGGGTCATCTGCATCCTCTTGAAGGCCCCCCCGATGGCCTGGGCGAAGCTCCTGGCTATAAGGGTCTTCCCGACCCCTGGGGGCCCCTCCAGCAGCACATGCCCCTCGCTCAGGAGGGCTACCCAGAGCATCTTGAGGACATCCCCCTTCCCGATGATGAGCCTTGAAACCTCTTCCAGAACCTTGGAAGGCTTGGGTTCAACCCTCATGTTGTAGGTCCTCCTCCAATCTCTCAAGTATACTCTTATCCCAGTCTGGATGCCTCTTTAAAACCTCTTCCACCCTGCTCATCCTAATCCTCACCCTCCTATACTCAGTTTTTAGAATTATTATTGCCACTAGGGAGGTGAGGGAGTACCTGGCCTCAGGCAGCGAGATGAAGTAGAAGGCCGTGGTTAGGATGTCCTTTGCCTTCGATAGGGGGCTTGGCCTCCAGTGGGATGTGTCTAGGAGCGGTTTACGCCCCTTTAGGAGGTGGCCTGCGAGCCTAGCGTTCCCCTCGACCTCGAACATGCAGTTTATCATGAAGCTTGGGTCTGAGATCACTATGATCCCCCCAGCTCCATAACCAGCCTCTGCGGCCACCGTGAAGGGCCCATTAGGCTCATCTGGATCCCATTCCAGGTTGCCGTTCAGGTCGAGATAGCTGAAGGAGCTGGAGGTGGCTAGGGTCTTGAAGCCGCTTCCGGTTATGACCGTGGCGTAGTTGAGGATGAGCCCCTCAGCCTCCAACCCCGCGGTGTGGATTATCTCCGGTAGCCGTCTGGACTTCAACTTGAAGAGGGGGTCTAGGAGCAGTGAGCCGTTCAGCCTGAGGTCTAGGCCTAGGATTGTGAGGAGTTCATTCCCTGTTCCGAAGTCGTCTGCCAGGATGAGGAGGCCTCCCCCCATGAGGAATCCCTTGACTGCCTCAGCCTCCTCCTGGGTGAAGGGTGTTGAGGGGCCTAGAATGAGGAGGGCTAGGCCATGGGCCTCCCCGACGCCTGCGTAGACGCCCACTCTCCTCAGGTCCTCCAGCATGCTAAATTTTAGGGCTTCATTCGCCTTTGAGAGGCCATTCCAGAAGGGGTTCATAGGGTTGAAGTCATCTGCTGGGGGCATAGAGTGGATTATCAAGGCCACGGCTATGAGGGCTGAGAGGAAACCCAAAACTACTGTCCTCTTCATGAGGCTGCGCCTCCCAGGATCCTCTCCAACTCCTCTAGGAGGAGGGTGGCCTTCGAGATGTCAGGCTTCAGGCCTCCGTAGACCTCCTCCTCCAGGATCCAGGTCAGCCTCTCGAAGGTCTCAAGGCCCCTTCCGAGCTTAGGCCTCACCCTCCCCAGATACTCCCTAACAGTATCACTTGGTCTGAGCTCCTCACGGGTTGCCCTGGCCACCATCCCCACCGCCTTGAGGTATATTGATGGAATCCCGACCAGCTCCTCGATCACCGGTCTGGGGGCCTCAGGCCTAGCCTCCTCAGCCTCCACACCTTGGGGTTTAGGCCTCCTCGATGAGAGGAGGCTCCTGGTTAGGATGGCCGCCAGCGTCATGGGTATTATGAGGAGGTAGGGGTTGAGTATGAGCACGGCCTTCCTCGTGCTAGGTGCCCTGTAGTGGGGCTCGGATGGGTTGGCCTGGACCATTATCTGGTGCCAGCCCGAGGATTGGGTTAAGGGGACCTGTAGATAGACCTCGAAGCGGCCCTCGCTGTCGGCCTCCACGGTTCTTATGGCCTCGAACCCCTCGGCCCTCACCGTCGCCCCCTTTACATGCCCCATGGGGCCTTGGAGGTGGCCCCTAACCCCTACCTGGAGGCCTGCCAGGG
>JAGTQJ010000104.1:0-1340 GCA_018396515.1 Candidatus Bathyarchaeota archaeon
ATCCCTATCCAGCCTTAAAGGCCCCTCTGATGCCAATTAGATCACCTTAAGCTCTATTAGCTTCTTGAAGATGATCTCCGCTAAATAGTCGGGCGGCCCCTCTATAACCTCCCCTCCCACAACCTTCGGGGGTGTGAAGACCTTCACCACCCTGGTGGGGGAGGCTTCAAGCCCGTAGCTCTTCGGATCTCCTCCCAGATCTTTGAGGGTTATGGTCTTTATCTCAGCCCTCTTAGCCCTTAGCCTTCCGCTAAGGGTTGCAAGCCTTGGAGTGTTGATCTCCTTCGTAACCGTGATGAGGGCGGGCAGTGGGGCTTCTAGGGTCTCAACACCATCGTCCAGTAACCTTGATACCTTTATCGATCTCCCCGAGACCTCGAGGATCCGATTCACATAGCAGATGTGAGGAATTCCCAGATGCTGGGCCAGCTCTGGGCCTGTCTGCCCGGTATCTCCATCCGTGGTCTTAAGTCCGCAGATTATAAGGTCGTACGGGCCGATCTTCCTTATACACTGGGCCAGTGTGAAGCTTGTGGCCCATGTGTCAGCCCCTGCGAAGGCCCTATCCGTGGCGAGCCAAGCCTCGTCGCAGCCCATGGCCAGAGCGTCTCTCAACGCCTCCTCGGCCTGGGGAGGGCCCATGGTGAGGACCTTAACCCTCCCCCCATACCTCTCCTTCAGCCTGATCCCTTCCTCCAATGCGTACTCGTCGAATGGGTTGATTATCGCCGCGACCCCCTCCCTCTTCAGCCTCCCCGTCTCTGGGTCTATCTCTACCTCAGTCGTCTCAGGAACCTGCTTTATGCAGACCACTATGTTCAGGCCAGGATTCAAGTTGATCTCTCCCCTTAGGTATACTCCTATGAAGGTTCGTGAAGGGATTTAAAATCATCGTGGTCTATCTTCAAGAGGAAACCCTTAATGTATAGTTGCTAATTGACTGTTGATGAGGTCGGATGTCAGTCCATCCGATAGAGAACAGGTACTACTACCCTGAGATGAGGGGGATCTTCACCGAGGAGGCGAGGCTCCAGAAGATGCTAGAAGTGGAAGCCGCGCTCTCATGGGCTCAGGCTCAGCTCGGGCTTATTCCACCAGAGGCGGCGGAGGAGATCGAGAGAAAGGCGAGGACGACGTACGTGCGGTTAGAGAGGGTGAAGGAGTTGGAGCGCCTTTTGGATCATGACGTTATGGCCATGGTCTCCGCCCTCTCAGAGGTCTGCGAGGAGGGTGCAGGGGGATACGTCCATCTTGGGGCGACGAGCTACGATATAGTCGACACGGCCCTGGCGCTACAGATAAGGGACGCCTTGGAGCTGTTGGAGAGGGATCTGAAGGAG
>JAGTQJ010000104.1:1352-2231 GCA_018396515.1 Candidatus Bathyarchaeota archaeon
CTCGTGGAACAGGCTGAGGCTCATAAGAAGACCATCTGCATGGGGAGGACCCATGGACAGCACGCAATCCCCACGACCTATGGGATGAAGTTCGCCATCTGGGCCTGCGAGGTCTCAAGGCATCTGGAGAGGCTCGGTGAGTGTAGGAGGAGGGCTCTCGTTGGGAAGATGAGCGGAGCTGTGGGGACTATGGCTGGATTCGGGCCTGAGGGCTTCGAGATCCAGAGGCTGACCATGGAGAGGCTGGGCTTAAAGCCGGCTGATATAACGAACCAGGTGGTTCAGAGGGATATCCACGCCGAGCTGCAGTGCCTCCTAGCCCTTATTGCTGGAACCCTCGACAAGATCGGCAGGGAGATCAGAAACCTCCAGAGGACAGAGATATCCGAGGTTTATGAGCCCTTCTCACCAGGACAGGTTGGATCCTCCACGATGCCCCATAAGAGGAATCCACATAAGAGTGAGAGGATCTGTGGCCTGGCTAGGATAATAAGGGGGAGCGTCCTCCCCTCCCTCGAGACCATAGCCCTAGAGCATGAGAGGGATCTGACCAACTCCTCGGTGGAGAGGATTACCATCCCAGAGGGCTTCATCCTAACCGATTATATCTTGAGGCAGATGATCTCCATAATCAGAGGGTTGGAGTTCAACTATGAAAAGATAGCTCAAAATCTCGATATATCACTGGGCCTTCCCATGACTGAGAGGGTGATGATAGAGCTGACGAGGAAGGGTCTGGGGAGGCAAAGGGCCCATGAGATGCTGAGACGCCTTGCGATGAGGTGCTGGAGGGAGAGACGGAGCCTGAGGGAGGTTATACTCGAAGATGGAGAGGCCTCGTCTTTGATTGAAAGGGAGGAGCTTGATGAGTGGCTTAGG
>JAGTQJ010000104.1:2261-5305 GCA_018396515.1 Candidatus Bathyarchaeota archaeon
CAGGTGGAGAGGGTGACTAGGAAACTAAGGGAGCTATGGCTGGATTAGTAAAGGAGATAAATAACCCTTCATAGTTGTTTCAGGAGCCTCGGAGGTGTCGCCATGTCCTCCGGGAAAGATGAGGAAAAGCCAGTCCAAGGCGAGGATCCCATGAAGAGATTGGCTGAGTTAGAGGCGGCATATCTAGGGGAGAAGCAGAAGGCGGACTCCTTTCTAAACCAGCTGAAGTATGCCCAGGCAGATATCGAGAACCTAAGGAAGCAGATGCAGAGGAGGGTGGACGAGGAGGTGGAGAGGTGGAGATCCCACCTCCTACTGCAGCTCCTACCAGTGGTTGAGGAGCTCGACCTCGCCATAGAGTCCGCCGGTGAGGCTGATGGGTCCCAGCTCCTTCAAGGCGTGAAGATCATCAGAAAGAAGCTGGGAAGGATCCTAGAGAGGGAGGGGGTCTCCCCTATAGAGGCCCTGGGGAAACCCTTCGACCCCAACCTCCACGAGGCGGTTATGGAGGTGAAGGAACCTGAAAAGGAGGACGGGGTGGTCGTGGAGGAGGTGAGGAAAGGCTACCTCCTGAGGGGGAGAGTTCTCAGGCCTAGCATGGTGAAGGTTGCGCGAAATCCGGTCTCTAGGAAGGTCGAGGAGGTGAGCAGATGAGCGGTGAGAAGAGAGAGAAGATTATAGGGATAGACCTGGGAACCACGAACTCGGCCGCCGCCGTGATGATTGGAGGGAAGCCCGTTGTTATCCCAAGCGCCGAGGGGCCGACGGTGGCAGGCAAGATGTTCCCATCCGTCGTCGCATTCACAAAGGATGGGCAGATCCTGGTGGGGGAGCCAGCCAGGAGGCAGGCCGTCACAAACCCGGAGGGGACCATCAGGGAGATAAAGAGGATGATGGGAACCGACTATAAGGTTGAGGTCTTCGGCAAGGAGTATACGCCTCAGCAGATATCGGCGTTCATCCTCAAGAAGATCATTAGGGATGCGGAGGACTACCTGGGGGAGAAGATAACCAAGGCCGTCATAACGGTTCCCGCGCACTTCAATGATAATCAGAGGCAGGCGACTATAGATGCGGGGGAGATCGCGGGGCTGAAGGTGACTAGAATAATAAACGAGCCGACTGCGGCAGCCCTCGCATACGGCTTGGACAAGGCGGATAAGGAGATGAAGATAATGGTCTTCAGCTTCGGCGGGGGGACCAACGACACGACGATAATGGAGATAAGCGGAGGCGTCTTCCAGGTTCTGGCGACGAGTGGAGACACAAAGACTGGGGGAGCCGACATCGACAACGCCATAGTCGACTATCTGATTGAAGAGTTTAGGCGTGAGACGGGTATAAACCTCAGGGGCGATGTGAGGGCTATGGCGAGGCTAAAGGAGGCGGCGGAGAAGGCGAAGATAGAGCTCTCGAACCTCCTGACCACCGATATAGATCTCCCATATATAACCTCCGATGCCACCGGTCCCAAGCACCTCCACATGACCCTCACAAGGGCTAAGCTTGAGCAGCTGGCAAGGCCGATCGTGGAGAAGATAAGGGAGCCGATCATGAGAACACTAGCAGACGCAAAGCTAACACCCAAAGATATAGACAAGATAATCCTTATAGGAGGCCAGACCAAGATGCCACTAGTCCAGCAGTACATAGAGGAGATCATGGGGAAGAAGCCCGAGAGGGGCATCGACCCCATGGAGTGTGTTGCTATAGGGGCAGCGGTACAGGGTGCAGTACTGGCCGGAGAGATAACGGACATACTCCTCCTCGATGTCACACCTCTCTCCCTAGGTGTCGAGACCCTTGGAGGGGTCTTCACAAAGATCATAGAGAGGAACACTACGATACCCGTGAAGAGGAGCCAGATATTCACCACGGCCTTCCTAATCCTGCTAGGCGTGAGACGGGTATAAACCTCAGGGGCGATGTGAGGGCTATGGCGAGGCTAAAGGAGGCGGCGGAGAAGGCGAAGATAGAGCTCTCGAACCTCCTGACCACCGATATAGATCTCCCATATATAACCTCCGATGCCACCGGTCCCAAGCACCTCCACATGACCCTCACAAGGGCTAAGCTTGAGCAGCTGGCAAGGCCGATCGTGGAGAAGATAAGGGAGCCGATCATGAGAACACTAGCAGACGCAAAGCTAACACCCAAAGATATAGACAAGATAATCCTTATAGGAGGCCAGACCAAGATGCCACTAGTCCAGCAGTACATAGAGGAGATCATGGGGAAGAAGCCCGAGAGGGGCATCGACCCCATGGAGTGTGTTGCTATAGGGGCAGCGGTACAGGGTGCAGTACTGGCCGGAGAGATAACGGACATACTCCTCCTCGATGTCACACCTCTCTCCCTAGGTGTCGAGACCCTTGGAGGGGTCTTCACAAAGATCATAGAGAGGAACACTACGATACCCGTGAAGAGGAGCCAGATATTCACCACGGCCGCCGACTTCCAGACAGCGGTCACGATACACGTGCTGCAGGGTGAGAGGGCCATGGCTAAGGATAACATCAGCCTCGGCCGCTTCGACCTGACGGGGATCCCCCCAGCCCCTAGGGGGGTGCCCCAGATAGAGGTGACCTTCGACATAAACGCCGACGGGGTTCTGAATGTTACAGCGAAGGATCTCGCCACCGGGAAGCAGATGGGGATCACAATAACGGCGTCGACAAAATTGAGCAAGGAGGAGAAGGAGAGGATGATCAGGGAGGCCGAGCAGTATGCCGAGCAGGACAGGAGGGCTAGAGAGCTCGCGGAGGCGAAAAACCTCGCAGACTCCCTGATCTACACGACGGAGAAGACTCTAAACGAGCTTGGGGACAAGCTCAGGGATGAGCATAAGAGCAGGATTAGGAAGGCCGTCGAAGAGCTAAAGGAGGCCATGAAGACGGACAAGACTGAGGAGATAAACAGGAAGGCCGAGGAGCTGAGAAAGGTCGTCCAAGAGGCCGGAGCAGAAGTTTACCAGAGGGCAGCCTCACAATACGCCCAGAGGCAGGAGGGAGGAAAGACATCCTCGGAGGAGGAGGCTGAGAGGG
>JAGTQJ010000115.1 GCA_018396515.1 Candidatus Bathyarchaeota archaeon
TGAAGAGGTTGAGACATGGAGGTACCACGTCGTTCCGGCCTCGATTGGGTTAGGCAGGTCGGGTATGGTAACCTTGACACCCGCAGGGATCGCTCCACCGGCCGTGCTCGTGAACTCTCCCAGAACATAGCCCAAATATGGACCGCTAAGGGTTGTTGCACTGTCTGAGATGGTTATGTAATATAGCGTGTTAGGTGTTAGGCCGCTCCCCGTTAGGGTTGCCTCAGCTCCCACAGTAGTGGCGGTCGGGGTCACAGTGATCCCGATGCTCACTGTTAGGAGTAATCCAGCCCCTGCACTGTGATAGCTGTTAAGGTCTGGCACATATGCCCTATAGGTTTCACCTGTATATGTGTATCCGCTACGCGGAGGTGAGTAGTACCTCGTCAGTCCCAGTAGGGCCGATTTGCCTGTTGTGGTGTCCACTATGTCTACATAGTATAGTCCTGACTTTAGTGTTGGAACAGTAAAGGAGACAGCTCCCGGGATGGCTCCGTCTGAGGTGGTTGTGAAGGTGGCCACCTTCACGCCTCCAACCACGACGTTGTGAACCGTGTTGGCCTTGAGGCCGAAGACGCCTATGGTGACTGAGCTCCTAAGCACCACAGGGTCTCCAACAGCTGCGACATTGGTTGTGAGAGGCTCGCTGATGGTGGCGGATGGGTCTCTTATGACCACTGGTTTGATGGTCATGCTCCTTGAGTAGGTGTTCTCGCTGCTGGTCCCCTTAGCCACCACGGTGTGACTACCGCTCGGCAGCTTAGGTATCGGGTCGCTGACCACGCTGAAGTATCCGTCGGCTCCGATGGAGGCCGTCGGCACCGTGAACCATGATAGGCCTCCTATGGTTATGGAGACAGGCTCATCTGGAGCATAGCCATATCCGGTTATGGTCAACTTTTCCATATATCCCCTGGCCTCAACGAAACTCGATATGTAGGGTAGAACCTTCAAAGTCTGCGCCGCCGCTGTAGCTAGGGCACCTCCAAACGCGAGGTCGTGGTCACCGAACTTTCTGGCTGGGCCTGATGGTACGTCGTCGATGAAGGCGACCGCCGCCCCATTAGCGTCAGTGGTTGTCATACCCTTCAGGGTTACTGGGCTTCCATCCCAGGTGACCGACCAGGCTGCGCCTGGGGTTCCGCTGACGGCTAGGAGGTAGAGCGCAGACCTAGCCGTGCCGCTGTGCCTGAATGTCGATGCTGAGAGGGTTACATAGTCTGGCCTTGCTTGATCCGAGGCCATCAGGGCCCCGGCGAGGTGGTAGATCCCCCTGCCCCTCGCGATCTCAAATGCATATTGGGCGTCCCTCAGGGCGGGTGGAGGTATGATGTTCTCGGCTGAGAGGCTGAAGGTGATTCCAGCGACCTCGACCGAGAGCTGGACCGCTGGGAGATTGTCGAAGTAGGTGACCGCTACGGGTCCGAAAGCTCCGTTGGAGGGAACAGTGATCTTGGAGTGGGTGGTGATGTAAGATGTTGCCTCGGTCTTTATCTTCAGGCTGTTAGCCGGAATCTCGGTATCGGCAACCCAGTTCCTACCCCATAGGTAGACTGTGGAGGCTGCTACGGGTATTGAAACCGTCGGCTCCAGGTCGTTATCGCTGTCTAGGTCGAAGGCTATCGTCGGCTTTATTGTGAAGCTCTTTGAGACAGTGATTCCCGAGGAGGAGCCGAAGATTATGACATTGACCGTTCCTCCTTGCCTGTCTCCTGAGATGTATCCGACGTTGGTCATTAGGCCGCTTGTGCATCCATTAGCGTTGACCTTGAAGCTTGTGAACTTCTCCGTTCCATCAGGGGCTGTAACCAAGAAGTTTGTCGGGATTATGCTTACCTCCTCATCCCCCTCGAATCCAGTGAGGAGGATGTGGACCCTGCTGTTGTATACGCCGGTGGAGGTTTGACTGTTCTCCTCCAGAACCAGTATGTCTGCCTTAACCTCGAATAGGGCTCCGGCTGTTGTTGTGGCGACCCCACCCTCAGGTGTGTACACAGCGAATATGTTGTACATCCCCGCCTTGAGGGATGGAAGCCTGAAGACCGCTTGGAAGTATCCGTTGGCGTCGGCCTTCACGCTGTTGGGAGCCGAGCCAGCTATGCTGAAGTATCTCAAGGTGACCTCGACGCCCGCTGTGGTTTCAATATCCTCGTCTACTGAGGCTATCCTTATTGTTATGCTATCCTGCTCAGAGGCAAAGTTCGACCCTGTAACGGTGACCTCAGTGGCAGAGGACCATCCCGAGAAGGCATTTGAACCATCCTCTAGAACCCCCCTGCCTGAGGTCGGCGATACGGTGACTATCGGCACCTGTGCCTCGGCGACCGGTATCGCCACGGCCACTAGGGAGATGGCCATTATGGCTGTCAGGAAGATAGACAGTATCTTCTTAGAGCTATACATTCTCAATTTCCCCTTTTTTCCTCTTTGCGCCTTTCGCGCATGTGGAAGCGCGATGCCTAGATATTTAAGCATATGTCTACAGTCCAGAATTTCATGTATACCGTTTTCCTCGTTCATCCTTGAACATACACCATAAATGTCCATTTTTGTCGCTTTGATCTGGGGAAATTTTGGCTTCTGGTGGTCTTCCTTGTTTCGGGAAATACTTTAATCTTCATTTAAAATTAAATGTTTTTTCCTGTGAGATTAATAAGTTAAAAAATCAAATTTTTGTTTTCAAGTTTTATTTTTTCCTGTTAACTCCTCCCTAGGGGCCAGTCTGGCCAAGGGCATCCTCCTGTACAGGAGGATGGCTAGGCCGTTCAGGTAGTCCCTATCGGCCTCCTCAAACCCCAGGGCGTTCATTAGGCCTGATATGTAGCTGATCAGGAGCTCCGTGTTCTCGATGCTCATGTTGAAGGAGGCGCATCTCACCCTCACAAAGCCATCCTCGACCCTGACCTCAGCCGTTTCAAGGTTCCAGGAGGCCTTTAGGGCTCTCTCGAGGAATTCTAAAACCCCTTCCCCCCTCAACCTGGCCTTTAGGTATTCACCGTACCATCTCCCCTCCTCATGCCAGAGCCTCCTCAACTCCTCTCCGGAGGTATCATATAGTCGGGATACCAGGTATTCTAGGATCGAGCGGCTCACCTGTACGGCGCCTGCATCCCTCTGAACCCTAAACAAATCGTAAAGTTCCACAGCCTCTCCGAGGGGAATCCCCATCCTCTCAGCTCTAATCGCCTCCTCAAGAGCCCAAGAGGCGAAACCGGATAATGAGATGCCAGCCCTCTCAGCAGCCTCCTTTAGCCCCTCGATCATCCTCCTGGGGAGGATTATCAGCCTTGTCCCGTCGGTAGGCCTTGGGCTTGAAGATCTCCCCATGATCCTCACCCAGCCCTCTCGAAGCTCATCCTCAATAGACCCTTCGAGACCTCCCTGCTGTTGACCCTATAGCCGAAGCTTTCGAGGACACCCTCCACGAATAGGCTCAGGAGGCTCAGGTAGCCATGTGTAAACCTCTCGCCTATGAGGGATACGGAGACCTGTCCCCCCCTCCCCTCCCTGACCTCGAACTCGGGGGGGCCTAAGGCCAGGAGCTCCAAGGCCTCCCTGAAGGCCCTGAGGCGCTCCTTCCCCATGCTATCGAGGTACTTCCCATACCATCGCCCCACCTCAAGCCACATCTGGGATGCCTCCCTTCTCGCCCTCTCATAGGCCAGCTCGGCGACCTCGTATAGGAGGCGCTCCACCGTGAAGGTGAACCCAAACCTCCTAGCCCTCTCTATAAAGCCCCTCTCCTCAACCACCTCCCTTAACCTCAGGCCAGCCTCCTCAACCCTCAAGGCCTGCTCCAAAATCTCATTCACGGTCTGGAACACGGTCACCCCCCTCTTCTTAGCCAGCTCTACGACCCTATTGGCTAAATCTTCATCAGCCGCCAGCATCTTCCTCCTAGCCAGAAAGCCCACCCCGGAAAGGCCACGAAACTAACTGTGTCCCACCCCTCAAAAACATTGCTGACGAGGCATTTAAAGACAAATCAATTCTCCACAATCTACAGGGTTCAAGCTGGTAGATAAAGTCAACCATCCGGAAAATTTGAGAAAGATTCTCAGAACATAGGTAGGAGAGTTCCTCCCAATCCTGAGTTATATTCAAGGACATGACCGGTCGAACTGACATATTAGGAACTTGCAATTCTAGATATACCGTTTCATAAGGATGTTAAAGAGTTCTTTTAATTTTGACTGAACCTCGTTAATCGAGGGAGAAGAGGGGGTTACATGATTCGTCCATTCCCCCTCAGGATTAAATCTCATAGGCTCATTGGGACACATAAAAAAGGTTATGTTTAAATTGTTTCCATCCCCCCTCGATTTAGGAAGCCATTGTCCCTGACCCCGGAACTCTATGAGCTGATAATAAAGGTGGTTGACGATAGAGTCAAAGAGATAAAGGTCACTAGAGAAGAGTTCGACAAGCTGAGGAAGTCTATGAACAAGAGATTTTCAAGAATGGAAAGGGCCATAAACAATCTAGCAGAGGCACAGCTAAAAACGGAGGGAGAACTCGAGAATCTAACTAGTAAAGTAGACCATCTGACAGAGAGAGTGGAAGCCCTAACAGAAGCCCAACTAAAAACAGAGGAGAGACTTGAAAAGCTGACAGAGAGAGTGGAAGCCCTAACAGAAGCCCAACTAAAAACAGAGGAGAGACTTGAAAAGCTGACAGAGAGAGTGGAAGCCCTAACAGAAGCCCAACTAAAAAC
>JAGTQJ010000119.1:0-1089 GCA_018396515.1 Candidatus Bathyarchaeota archaeon
GGTCTAAGACCACTATACCGTCGGGCTCGTATACTTGGCTGGAGATGAGGATGGGCTTATCCCCCAGCCTGAGGTAGACCTCTACGGGAGCCCCCCTCCTCTCGAACCCATAGAATGGTAGAGCCTGGCTGTACAACCCCTCGATGCTGGCAGCGAGCCCCAGTATCTTGCTGGAGGTTACGACCCCCTGGCCGCCCCTTCCATGCATCCGAATCTCTATCATTGGGCTTCTCACCCTATCCAACATCCTCCTATATAGGCTTTCCCCGAGCCATCGGAAGATTATGCCTACAATATTTATCTAGGGGATCACTCTTCAAGTCTAGATGAATTCTATGAGAATGTTTTTATCGGCCACATCTCATCAAGCTTAGAGCTTCATGCCCAGGATAGTCGACCTCGGAGATTCCAGCGAGAGGCTCAGGGATGTTAGCCTAATAATTGGGGAGGGGCTCTGCAGCAACATATATGTCCTTGGGCGAAGGGGGGCGCTGATCGTGGACACGGGCGTGGGCAACTCCCTCAACCCTGTCTGGCCCCAGCTCCACAGGCTGGGGGTGAGGGGGGAGGATATAGTCGGTGTAGCCCTCACCCACGCCCACCACGACCACGTTGGAGGCGTCCTAAGGATACTTGAGAGGGCCACCCCAAGGGTCTACATCCACAGGCTGGACGCCACTTATATAGCCTCGAGCCTCGGCCCCCTTCTATATAAGGTCGATGACGGAGACATCATAGAGGCTGGCCCCTGGCCTCTCAGGGTTATCTGGACCCCAGGCCACACCAGGGGAAGCATATGCCTCTACTCAGAGGAGATGCGCCTCCTCCTCTCCGGAGACACGGTCTTCCCAGGCGGGCATTACGGGAGATACGACGGCGAGACAGGGAGTAGGGAGGACATCGTGAACTCCCTGAGGAGGCTCGCATCTCTAGATGTTGAGGTGATGCTTCCCGGGCATGGCACACCGGTTCTAGAGGAGGGTTGGAGGCATATAAGGCAGGCGTATCTGAAAGCCTCCAACTACAGCCCTTAAATAGCAGGGAGATGGATAGGAGTTCGATCGGTGATGTTCGAGAAGAACCTGGACC
>JAGTQJ010000119.1:1149-4633 GCA_018396515.1 Candidatus Bathyarchaeota archaeon
AGGTTGGAGATGATGTTTATGGGGAGGACCCCACCGTGAACAGGCTTGAGAGGCTGGCCGCCGAGATGCTCGGAAAGGAGGCAGGCCTCTTCGTCACCAGTGGAACCCAGGGGAACGCCGTCTGCCTCCTATCCCACACCCAGAGGGGGGATGAGATAATCCTTGAGGCCAGGAGCCACATATACCTAAACGAGGTTGGAGGCCTTGCAGTTCTAGGGGGCCTGATGGCTAGGCCCGTCCCTGGGGAGCTTGGATGGATGCGCCCAGAGGCCATAGAGGCGGCGATAAGGCCTCCCAACATCCACTATCCGAGGACATCGCTTATCTGCGTCGAGAACACCCACAACGCCGCCGGGGGTATCCCCCTCACCCCTGACCAGCTTAGGCAGGACTGGGAGGTGGCTAAGAGGCATGGGCTAGGTGTCCACATGGATGGAGCTAGGATATTCAATGCGGCCGTAGCCCTGAAGGTCGATGTTAAGGAGCTTGCAAGGTACGCCGACTCGGTCATGTTCTGCCTCTCCAAGGGCTTGGGAGCCCCTGTGGGGAGCATGGTCGTGGGCTCGAAGGAGTTTGTGGAAAGGGCGAGGAAGTATAGGAAGATGCTCGGCGGGGGGATGCGCCAGGCCGGGATAATAGCTGCCCCAGGCATAGTCGCGTTGACAAAGATGGTTGATAGATTGGCGGAGGACCACGAGAACGCCAAGCTCCTCGCGGAGGGCCTAAGCCAGATAAAGGGGATTAGGATCCTGAACCCTGTCATGACGAACATGGTCTTCATAGATGTCTCAGGGCTTGGATGGACTGGTAGGGACTGGGCTGAGGCATGCAGGAAGCTGGGATGGAAGAGCGGGGGAAGCCCAGCATCGACCACCATAAGGCTATGCACCCATTACGGGATAGAGAGGGGGGACATCGAGGCCTTCATAGAGGGCATGAAGAGGCTGGCCCCTAAGCTTTAACCCCCTTAACGGGGAAGGTTGAAGAAGAAATTGATCCATCTCCCGGCGGGCTATGTTAGGGAGCTAGGGGTCAGGATCTTCACAGCCCTAGGAGCCCCTCTGCCCAAGGCTGAGCTTGTCGTTGAAACCTTGGTTGAAGCCAGTCTAACAGGCCACGACTCCCACGGCGTTATATACTTCTTGAGATATGCGGAGAGGATCAGGAAGGGTTTCATAAGGCCTGACGCCGAGCCGATGATCGTGAGGGAGTCCACCTCCTCAGCCCTAGTAGACGGGTGCTGGGGCTTCGGGCAGGTTACGGCGATGAGGGTGATGGAGCTGGCCGCGGAGAAGGCTTTGAGGGGTGTGGTCAGCGCCGTGGGAGCCTACAACTGTAACCACATAGGTAGGTTGGGCTACTACACCTCCTGGGCGGCGAGGAGGGGCCTTATCGGGTTGATGTTCGTAAACGTAGGCCACCCGATGGTCTCCGTATACGGAGGTGTTGGCAGGGTCCTGGGCACAAACCCGTTCAGCGCCTCAGCCCCAACGGGCGATGACCCCTTCCTAATGGACTACGCCACCTCCACCGTGGCTGATGGGAAGGTAAGCTGGGCCATAGCCAGTGGGATGAGGATACCCAGCCACTGGATAAGGGATAAGAACGGACGGCCCACAGAGGATCCAAATGAGCTTAGGGAGGGTGGGTGGCTCCTACCCTTCGGCGGTCATAAGGGATACTGCCTGCAACTACTCATGGAGCTCATGGGCGCGGCCCTAACCGGCTCAAGGTCAGGGGTGGACCCCGAGATAGGCCCTCCATCCACAAACGGGATCCTGGCCATCGCCATCAACCCCGAAGGGTTTGTGGGGCTGGAGGCCTTCATGAAGAGATCCCGGGAGATCCTCAGGATGGTCAAGGAGAGTAAGGCTGAGGGTGATGGGGAGATCCTCATCCCTGGGGATCCGGAGTGGGAGACGAGGAGGCGGAGGCTGGAAGAGGGTATCCCCATACCAGAGCCTATTTGGAACCAGATATTGAAGCTGAAGGATGAGCTATCGATAAGCCTCTAACCGGATCATCGTTATAGGGCCTGCCTCAGTCCCTCGTCGCCCTGTAGAGCTCGAGGAGGGCTGAGACTAGGACCTCTTGGGATGGCATCCTGGAGATGGCTAGGGGGATGTTCTCGCCGACCGCTAGGCTTAAGGCCAAGGGGTCAACCCTCCTAAGGGGGCCGTGGAGGATCACCACCCTGGGCTTGAAGGGGCTGATCTTCACAGCTATCATGGGGGACCTGCCGCTGCTCACCCCGACGAATATGAGGGCCCTCTCGCTGGTCGCGCCGAATATCCTGTAGAACTCCAGGCCGGAGAGGGTCTGGATCGCCTTCAGGCTGTCGATGACAGTGTATCCGTATACCTCCCGTTCCAGGGCCGAGTCCCCGGCTAGGACCTCCCCATCAACAGCCTCAACCACCTCCCTGGCCGTCACGGAGGTCGAGAACTCCCTGAGGTCGATGAATATGTCGCTCGGCTGGAGGTATATCCTCGAGAGCTGGCTCATATATCTGCCCCCCCTCCTGGCATCTATATCTAGGAGGGCCTCAACAAACCTCCTTATGAAGCCGCTCCCAGGCGACCTCCTACCCGCCTCATAATCGCTTATCACGGATGGTGAATAGCCCAGCTCCTCAGCCAGCTCCGCCTGGCTCACCTCTAGGAGGGTCCGCCACTTCCTCATGGTCGAGCCGGGGCTGGGTGAGAGGACCACCTCCCCGGCTATTCTGGTTGATATGATCTCCCTGATCGGATCAGTTGAGGCCATCCTCAGCGAATGATCATGGTGGGGCCTAGAAATAAAATTGGTCTATTAGGCGCATCTAGACTCCAGCCTTGTCTAGGAGTTGCATCCACCTATCGTCGACCCATTCCTGTATGCTCTTTATGATGTCATCCCTCCTCCTGGGCTGGAAGAGGTGGCGGAACCTCCCCTGTATGCTGAGGTAGTCCTCGACGGGCCTCTTCGACTCCGGCCTCTTCGCTATGGCCTCGCTTGGGGCTGATAGCCTGTAGACCGGCCTCCCCTTCTCGAGCCAGCACTCCCAGAGGGGGAAGACGCATGTCTGAACCGCCAGGCGGGAGACCATGATGGTCTTCTCTGGTGGGAACCTCCAGCCTCTGGAGCATGGAACGATCGCATGTAGGAATGCCGGCCCATCAGCCTCGAAGGCCCTCCTCGCCTTCCTCAGCACGTCCAGCGGGTAGGCTGGGCTGATGGTGGCGGCGTATGGGATCCTGTGGGCTATGACTATATCCTCTATCGGCTTCTTCCACTCCCTCTTCCCCGGGATGACAGATCCCGCCGGGGAGGTTGTTGTCTCAGCTGCGTATGGGGTTCCACCGCTCCTCTGGATCCCCGTGTTCATGTAGGCCTCGTTGTCTAGGAGGACGTATGTGAAGTCATGCCCCCTCTCGAGGGCACCTGATAGCGCCTGGAGCCCTATGTCGTAGGTCCCCCCATCCCCTGCGAAGGCCACCACGTC
>JAGTQJ010000116.1 GCA_018396515.1 Candidatus Bathyarchaeota archaeon
AGATAGGCCCAAGAGGACCCCAAGGGAGGATATGAGGCCCCCTCTCCTCGTATATCCCCTAAAGGCCTCAGCCCCCGCCCAGATCATGGCGGCGGAGCACATGGAGGATATGGTGAGATAGAGGGCCACCTTAACCCTATCGGGGTCGGGGAGGCTGATTGAGGAGAGGGGGGTTGCTACCCCAAGGGAGTTCAGGATCGTGCCGGCCTGCAGGATTGCCCCTGAGAGCATGAGTAGGGCAGATGCCAGCCCTAAAGATGCTAATCCCCTGAGGATCCGCCTCTCAAGCGACATCAAATGTTATAGTTTAAACTAATATATTAATCTAACCGGCCGGTTTCAGCCCCCCTGACCTGAAGAGCCTGAAATCGCTCAAGTAGATGCAAGAAGGCTTAGAACCATCAAATCCATTAGGGGAGGATAATTTATCTCCATAAAGGGAAGTTAATCGTCCTCCTGAAGCTAACTCAGCCAAGTTTAATATATCCATCCTTCAACTTTCAGATGATCTGTAATGGTACAGCTGGCTGAGATCAGCTGGACTGATGCCGAGGAGCTCTTCAAACGGACCGATGTAGTCCTCATCCCGGTGGGGAGCACGGAGCAGCACGGGCCTCACAACCCCCTCGGAACGGACCACCTGGTGGCTGGAGCCCTAGCCAGAGTGGTGGGGGAGAGGACGGGTGTAGCAGCCCTACCAACCATACCGGTCGGGGTCTCAGAGCATCACAGGCATTTCCCAGGAACCCTATGGGTCCCACCAGCCGCCTTCAGGGAGTATGTTAAGGCCGTCGCCCTCTCTGCGGCCAGCCATGGGGCCAAGAAGATCATCTTCGTAAACGGCCACGGGGGAAACACCGCCTCCCTGCTTGAGGTCGCAGGAGAGCTCAGGAGGAACCATAAGGTCTTCTCGGCGGTCATAATGGCCTTCCCACCGGGCATGGCAGGCCATGCCGGTGCTGGAGAGACCAGCGTGAACCTATACTTCCATAGAGAGCTTGTGAGGATGGATAGGGCTGTGGACACGAGGCAGAAGGAGGGGCTGGGACCCTTAAAGATGGAGGGATTGGGCAGGGTTGGGCCAGCCCAGTTCCCATGGGACACGATAGACCTATCCGAGACAGGTGTCCTCGGCGCGGCGGGCGAGGTGATAGCCTCGACAAAGGCCTCCGAGGAGGAGGGGAGGAGGCTCATGGAGCCCTACATTGAGGAGGTCTGCAGATTCATAGAGGAGCTTAAGGTGGCGAAGGTGGAAGAACTCGTAAGTAAGCCATGGGAGGTTGAAGGCTTTAAATAACAAATCCATCCTAAACTCATCTAGATATATATCCCCTTTCAGAGATTAACTCTAACACATGTGATATAGAGCCTTAGATAATAGAAGCCCCCATTATCAATAAGGTGGAGGGAATTGGAGGCTTTGAAGGCCCCCTGGAAGGGGAGATCAACCTCGCCTTAAGACTGGCTTATAGAGTGGAAAGATGAAAATGAGCTTTTTTAGAGGGCAATTCTCTCTTCTGTTAAAGTTCTATTATCCTTTAGCCATGTTTTGTTAAGCTCTAAGTCCTGTTTAGGGGATGGCTCCAGAATTGATTGACGCGTCGGGAGAATGTAAATGTGGATATATCTTAAAAAGATATATTTATAAAGGCCTGCTCGCTGAAGAACATCAGGGAAGGGGGTGAAAGTAAATGGCTAAAGACCCGGTCTGTGGAATGAACGTCGACGAGAGAACGGCAAAATTCAAGTCAGAATATAAGGGCAAGTTCTACTACTTCTGCTCTGGACATTGTAAGGAAACCTTCGACAAAAACCCAGCCAAATATGCAGGCGGACATATGTAGCACTGGTGAGGAAACAACTAAAAATATCTCTCATTTTTGGTTATAATAGATAATGATTAAGAGCCCTGCTCTTTAGACTGCTTTAGACTGCTTATCGTACGATATCAGATAGATTGGGAGAAAAGTGGAGTATACTTCACTTAGAAGAACGAGTTCTCCATGGTGACATACCCGCATATTGATTGCTGAACCTTTATGATCATCGAACTACATCAATAGTCTAGTTATAATACTTCTTTTCATATGTTATTAT
This sequence comes from Candidatus Bathyarchaeota archaeon, assembly GCA_018396515.1. Lineage (GTDB taxonomy): Archaea > Thermoproteota > Bathyarchaeia > TCS64 > TCS64 > JAGTRB01. The sequence continues at coordinate 2,098 of JAGTQJ010000116.1, forward strand.
ACCTTTCCCGAAGTTTTATAGATGATTAGAAGTTGACCTTGCCTCCATCTTGGATTGAGGGGGGCGTCGTCTTTAAATAATGTATCATCTTTTGAAATATGTGTGGCTTCTAGGATGAAGTTTTGGGATATTGAAGAACTCGTCTCGGACTTCGCAAGGTTCTATATACTCGTCATCCTCTACGAGGGGCCGACCCACGGCTACAATATCCTCAGGAAGTTCAAAGTGAGGGTTGGCAGGCCTATAAGCCCTGGCCTCCTCTACCCGTTCCTCCAGAGGCTCGAGGAGAGGGGACTCCTCACCTACACGGTGCAACCCGTGGGGAGGAAGGAGAGGAAGCTATACTCCCTCACAGATAAGGGGGTGAGCTTCTGCAATCAGCTTTTCAGAAGGTTCTCCAGCCTCGTATCCACGGCCATAGAGCCCAGCCTAGAGACATGCGCCAACTGCGGATGCAAGATATATGAGGGGGGATACACCGAGGTGATTGACGGCGTGGAGAAGGCCTTCTGCTGCATCCACTGCGCAGAGGCCTATAAGAGGATGCTGCGACATATATAGGCCACTTAGAACCTAAGGAGGTTTAATTAACCTCTGTCAGATATCTACATTTTATTACATCCGCTCCACCTCAACCTTAAAGGCTTTATAGACGGCTTTCTGGGGCAGCAGAACTCCTCCCAACTTAGACCTCGCTTAAGCGGGTTCAGAGATGCCGCGACATCTCTTATGCCTTCGTATCCGCCCTTTAAGAGGTCTATTGAAATTTGATGAATTTACCTATCTCCTCCTCTCGAAGGCTGGGGCTGATCCGTGTTTATATGTGTAAGGATTAATAGAAATACATATTCCCATAGTTAGTAGGCATGGTTAAGACGACCATTGAGATTGACGAGCACCTCTGGAAGCTCTTCAGCTTCATCGTTTTCAGGGACCGAGGTGAGAGGAAGAAGAATGAGGTTATAGCCGAACTGATCAGAGACTATATTGAGAGGAGGGGCCTTCCTGAAGATCCCCTTCAACTGGAATATATCTTGAAGATTGAGGAGGAGAGAGCCTCCTTCATGAAGATGCTAGATGAACTCCTTAGGAACCCGTTCTGTGTTGGGAAGTATGTAGCTGTCCTCCATGGAAGCATCGTAGGATGCGATGAGGATAAGGGGAGGCTGATGAGGAATATGTATGAGAGGTTTGGATACGTGCCCATCTACGTAGATAGGGTGGTCCCTGGAGGGAGGAGAGTGGAAGTGCCATCGCCGGAGTTGGCTCGAACATGAGATATGACACCAGTTATGATCCCCCAGCCCCGTCGCTTGTTGCAAGGTTGGGGAACCCCTACTCCACAGGGTTCATGGAGGTCAGGGCCAAGCTGGACACAGGCTCCGATATAACGGTCATTCCCCATCACGCAGTGTTTGAGCTGGGGCTCATCCCCGCTGGTAGAGTGTTCGTCTCATCGGTGGATGAGGCTGGGGAGTGGCGATATACCTATTTCCTAGACCTCTCTTTCCAAGGCTTCAGGTTCGAATTGGTCGAGGTCATCCCAGCGAAGCGAAATGATATGCTCCTTGGAAGGGACATCCTAAACAAGTTGAAGGCCTTGCTCGACGGGAAGAACATGAACTTCGACCTTTATGACCCTAAAGATTAGAGATTTTTAGATCTTGAAAATCATTGAAATCATGTTATTAATCTTTGTGCAGAAACATTGTTAGATATTAATTCGTTTTTAGAGTCGTACTTTTTGAACAATAGAATTATGATTTTTTATATTAATAATAAATGGATTTTTATGAGGATCGTGTAATGTTAATTATTTATGGTTTTATTTTCATTTTGGCATGATGGGTATTTGAAGGTATATTAGTAGGATGGCTATGGCGAGGGTTGGTATCGAGACTATGACACCTTTCTTCAACCATTCGAGGAAAGTTATGTGAGACCTCCTTTCCCTCTCCAGCATCCCCGCTGCCACTATGTTTGCTGTACTCCCTATCAGGGTGAGGTTCCCGAAGAAGGTCCCCGCGAATAGTATGGACCACCAGAGGGGAAAGGTGTAAACTCCCTCTGCCCCCAAGCTTTGTATTATCGGGGCGAACATGGCCACAGCGAGGACATTGTCCATGAAGGCGCTCAGGACGGCGGCAATCGGGGTGAAGGAGAGGAGCAGCCCTACCTCACTCCCCCCCGAGGCGTATAGGAGGGCCTCTGCGAGGCGCCTGGTCACCCCGACATATTGGAGGGTGCCAACCGATGCGAATAGGAGGGTGAAGAAGATCAGGGTTCTCCAGTCCACCCTCCTCTCGATGATCTCCCTCCCCCTCTCAAGGTCTATCAGCAAGGCCGCCGCGGCCGAGGCCATCGCTGTACCTAGCAGCAGGGTATTCCTTTCCAGGTGGAACAGCTCCTCTAGAGGGTGATGGAGGGCGAGGAAGAGGATCGTTCCCATGAAGAGGATCCAAGAGACCGTTTTATGCTTGTAAGGCGCCACTTCCTCTCTATCCCTATCTAAAGAGGCTTCCATGGAGTAGATCTTTAATGGGAATGTTGTTTCTTTTTCCTCTCCTAAGGACGCCTCAGAACCCAGCAATAGTGCTTCATT
>JAGTQJ010000118.1 GCA_018396515.1 Candidatus Bathyarchaeota archaeon
CTACTACCTAAAGAACGAGTTGGTCCTCCTCGACTACGCGATAATCCGCTTCGCGATCGACCATCTCCTCTCGAAGGGCTACACCCTCATAGAGCCCCCTTTCATGCTCAGGAGGAGGCCATACGAGGGGGCCACAGACCTCTCTGACTTCGAGAAGGTGATGTACAAGGTTGAGGGGGAGGACCTATACCTGATAGCGACGAGCGAGCACTCCATCGCGGCGATGTTCATGGATGAGGTCCTCAACGCCGAGGACCTGCCCATAAAGCTCGTGGGGGTGAGCCCATGCTTCAGGAGGGAGGTTGGAACCCATGGGAAGTACACGAAGGGCCTATTCAGGGTCCACCAGTTCAACAAGGTCGAGCAGTTCATATTCTGCCTCCCCGAGCAGAGCTGGGAGCTCCACGAGGAGCTCCAGCGGAACAGTGAGGAGCTCTATCAGATGCTGGGCCTCCATTACAGGGTGATGAACGTCTGCACCGGGGATATAGGGAGCATAGCGGCTAAGAAGTACGACATAGAGGTCTGGATGGCCGATGGGGTGTACAGGGAGAGCGGGAGCAACAGCAACTGCACGGACTACCAGGCGAGGAGGCTCAACATCAGGTATAGGCTCAAGGAGGGGCAGCCCCCAGCAGGCTATGTCCACACCCTGAACAACACCGCCCTCGCCACAAGCAGGACGATGCTCGCGATCCTAGAGCAGTACCAGCAGGAGGATGGCTCAGTTATAGTTCCAGAGCCCCTGAGGAAGTACATGAATGGCATCGAACGCATAGAGGGAGTTCTGAACCCCCTGAAGCTGTGAGACCCTTGAACTCGGTGAGCATCTAAAGCTCGGAGTTGAGCCCCTCGTATTAGGGCATCATCATAAGATGTTTCGGCTTTATAGGCTTCAGAAAGGGTTAAAACATTAGAATTATTGGACATCTGGAGAGGCAGTATAGAATGTCTATAGATGCTCTAAGAGTGGCCTATGAGGGGCTGATGGAGAGGGCTAGGGAGCTGATCATCCTAGACTCGGCTGCTTCGGTCATCCATTGGGATATGGAGACCATGATGCCCCCAGCAGCGGTCTCATTGAGGAGCCAGCAGCTCTCCCTGGTCGAGAGGATCATGCACAAGATGCTCACCGACCCCCAGGTTGGCGTCCTCCTCAAGGAGGTGTCGAGCCATCCCCTCTATGAAAGCCTCGATGAGGTCCAGAGGAGGAATGTCCACCTTATGAGGAAGGCTTATGAGGAGGCTGTGAGGCTCCCGGAGGAGCTTGTGGCTGAGACAGCCAAGCAGAGGGCCATCACCATCGACGTCTGGAAGAAGGCTAAGGCCTCCAAGGACTACAAGCCCTTCAGCCCCCATCTGGAGAAGCTCTTCGAGCTCAGGAGGAGGGCTGCGGAGCTCCTCATGGAGGTGAAGGAGGTTAAAACCCCATACGACGCATTGATAGACCTCTTCGAGCCCAGGATGACATCCGACGCGATAGCCAAGATCTTCAGTGAGCTCAGGCCAAGGTTGATGAGGATGATGGAGAAGTGCATCTCCTCAGGCCAGCCCGACACATCCTTTCTCAGGAGAAGGGTCCCGGTGGAGGTTCAGAGGAGGATCTCGGAGGCCCTGGCCTCCTTCATAGGGTATGATATCAGCTCTAGGGAGGCTTGGGGTAGGATAGATGAGACCGAGCACCCCTTCACAACGGGATACTACGACGATATCAGGATCACCACCCACTACTACGAGGACCATTTCACCTCGAGCATATTCTCAGTGCTCCATGAGGGGGGGCACGCCCTCTACGAGAGGGGCCTCCCCAGGGAGTGGATGTACCAGCCTGTTGGATCATCATGCTCATATGGGGTCCATGAGTCCCAGTCCAGATTCGTAGAGAACATAGTTGGGAGGAGCAGGGAGTTCTGGAGCCATTTCCTCCCCAGGCTTAGGGAGCTGACCGGCAGCACGCTGGAGGATGTTAGCCTCGAGTCCTTCGTCAGGGCGGTGAACAGGGTTGAACCGTCAAAGATAAGGGTCAGGGCGGATGAGGTGACCTACGGCCTCCACATAATAATCAGATTCGAGCTTGAGATGAGCCTCTTCAACGACGAGGTGGGGGTGGCTGAGCTCCCATCCGCCTGGAACGAGAGGTATGAGAAGTACCTAGGGGTTGAGGTGGAGGACGACTCAGAGGGGGTTATGCAGGACACCCACTGGGCTGGGGGCTCATTCGGATACTTCCCGAGCTACACCCTCGGCAACATATACAGCGGCCAGATCCTCAAGGTGATGGAGCGGGACCTCCCCGACTGGAGAAGCCTCATACAATCAGGGAGCTTCAAGGAGGTGAGAGGCTGGCTAACAAACCACGTCCATAGGTACGGCAGGCTCTACGATCCCGCCGACCTGATTAAACTAGTATCGGGATCCGAACTCACCATAGACCCCTTCATCGAATACCTCGAGGAGAAATACTCCACCCTATACGGCTTCAAGGCATGAGGACCATGGGAATCCCCGAGGAGCTCAGAAGGGTTTACAGGAGGCAGGGCTACCACCTCGCCGGTGCCCACAGCGCTGTCAAGACCTGCCACTGGACGAGGAGGAGCCTGAACACAAGGGGTGAGGAGCACTGCTACAAGCAGAGGTTCTATGGCATACCATGCCACAGGTGCCTCCAGATGACCCCAAGCCTAGGAAGATGCCTACAGAGCTGTATATTCTGCTGGAGGGCCCAGCCGAGCGACCTAGGCATAGACTGGGAGCAGACAAGCTTCCCACGGGAGGAGGCTGAGGAGCCAGAGGCCATCGTGGAAGGGTGCCTGGAGGCCCATAGGAGGGCCCTCAGGGGATTCGGGGGAAACCCGAGGGTTCAGAGGGAGCTACTAGAGGAGGCCCTACAACCCGTCCACGCAGCCATAAGCCTGGAGGGGGAGCCAACCCTCTACCCATACCTAGGAGACCTCGTCGAGGCCTTCTTCAACCACGGGTTCAGATCAGTCTTCATCGTGACCAACGGCCTGAGGCCGGAGGTCCTCTCAAAGCTTAGCCGTGAGCCCAGCCAGCTCTACGTCAGCCTATGCGCACCTGATGAGGAGACCTACAGGCGGACATGCAGGCCCCTAATCCCGGACGGCTGGAGGAGGCTATTGGAGACCTTGGAGCTGCTGAACAGCTTCAACTGCCCAACCGTACTCAGACACACCCTAGTCCCCGGCCTCAACATGCATAACCCCGTTGGCTATGCCAAGCTCGCGTTGATGGCTGGAGCCACATACCTGGAGCCCAAGGCCGCCAAGTCTGTCGGCTTCGCGAGGAGGCGCTTCGGATATAATGAGATGGCCTGGCACAGGGACGTAAGAGCCTTCGCGGAGGAGCTGGCTAGGGAGTCCGGATACCGCATCCTAGACGAGCAGCCCCAGAGCTCAATAGTCCTCTTGAGCAGGCTCGATGAACCCAGGAGGCTCTACTAGACATCATAGAAAAACATTTTAACTCATCTTTCGAATCACATTTAATTCATTATTCCCTGAGCTTCTTATTAAAATTAAATAATTAGAAATATGATAGAAATCTTAATTTTAACTTGTGATTATCTTCACTTCGCCCTGTTTAATCTCTAAAACATCACATTCATAGTCTTCATAGCTGTTTTGATCCTGAGCGCATCCATGAGGAAGCATTCATCATAAAAATATACCCAATTTTAACCCTCTAAATAGTTAACTCTCTTTAACATGTTCCAAACTTCCAGTCGGTCTAGACACTTTAGGTCTTCTAAATTTGTGAGATCCTGCTGAATAGCATCCCATGGATTAATCCTTTTATGTGATTTAAATTGGTCGTTGTGAAAAAAGAATAGCTGAAGTATAGATTTAGGTTATAAAATTTTTAAATATGAACCGAACAGATATGAAAGTGTGCTGCCTCATCTCAACTGGAAGTCGCTGGTGCTCATAACACTTATTCTACCCTCGATTCTTTACGCGGGTTCGCCCCAAGGGGTTCTTGGCGAGTTTGAGCCCAGGATCCAGCCCCTTTGGACCTATAAGGCCGGCGGTGAGGTTAGGTGCTTGGCCGTCTCGGGTGACGGAAACTACATAGCCGCTGGTTGCTCAGACAACAGGGTCTACTATTTCAGCACAGGCAGCGGTACACCCCTCTGGTCTTTCTCTATAGGAGGAGCTCCCATAGAGATCTCGATCTCCGATGATGGTTATTATATCGCGGTGGCGGCTGATGATGGGAATATATACCTCTTCGGCAGGGAGGAGGGCACGCCCCTCTGGAGCAGAAGGGTAGGATATAAGAATATTTTTCACACCCTCATCACAAGGGATGGAGAATCGATATTTGTGGGCACCGATCATCCTGAAGACCCTGGGGTCTTCATTTTTGAGAGCTCCTCTCAGAGGATGATCTGGAGGTATGAGTGCATCCCCCATCACATGGCGGTGTCCGAGGATGAGAGATACCTCGCGGTGGGAGACAACTCGACCAGCCCCGCCAAGGTTCATTATGTTGAAATAGCGACGAGGAATGTCCTCTGGAAGTACTCCCTCCTCGCGAACAGCATCGCCACCTCACTGGACGGGGAGATTATAGTAGTGGGGAGCGGGAGTGACAGCTACGTTTACTGCTTCAGAAGGTATCTCGGCGTCCCCCATATGGGCATACTCAA
>JAGTQJ010000120.1 GCA_018396515.1 Candidatus Bathyarchaeota archaeon
CCCGCCTCAGATGGGTTGTCAAGCTCGAGAAGGGGAGGGGCTTCATAGGGCAGGAGGCCCTGATGAGGGTGGCCAAGGAGGGGGTGAAGAGGACGAGGGTCGGCATAGCCCTAGAGGAGAGGGGAATCCCGAGGAAGGGATATGAGATCTGGAATGAGGAGATGATAGGCTACGTAACCAGCGGAGGATACAGCCCAACCCTTGACAAGGGAATAGCCATGGGATATGTCCCACCCGCATACTCGAAGCTCAACACACCCGTCAGGATAAAGATAAGGAATAGGCTCCTGAAGGGAAAAATAGTTAAGTTCCACCCCTTCTATGATGAATCTAGATATGGATGGAGGAGGAATAAGGGTTGAAGAAGGATTACAAGCTTCCAAGTGAGCTCCGCTACTCAAAGGAGCATGAGTGGGTCAAGGTGCTAGATGACGGCACAGCCCTCATCGGCATAAGCGACTACGCCCAGGACCAGCTCCACGAGCTAGTCTACGTTGAGCTCCCAGAGGTTGGGAAGGAGGTGAGCCAGATGGAGGCCATAGGGACCGTGGAGTCCGTTAAGGCCGTGAGCGACATATACTCACCGATATCAGGAACCATCCTCGAGGTAAACGGGGAGCTCACCAACAGCCCGGAGCTCATAAACCAAGACCCCTACGGGAAGGGGTGGATAGCAAAGGTTAAACCCAAGAACCTGGAGCCCGAGCTCAAAGAGCTGATGGATAGCGAGGCGTACAGAAAATACATAGAGAAGCAGGGCTAGAATCCTAAAAGCGGGGGTTCCCGAGGGGCCAAAGGGGGCAGGTTCAGGACCTGCTGGATGAGTCCTCCGTGGGTTCGAATCCCACCCCCCGCACTGGAATTGTAACCTCCTCGTCTTTAATTATAAATAGCTGTTGGAATATGTTTTATTTATGACCTCATTGATAGGATCATAGTATCCTAAAGTATAAACTTATTAATTGGTTTCAATTCTTCACAAATAAATTTGAACATCATCCACGACTGTACAATCAGCATACCTTAATCTTAGGGATCAAGAGCTAATGAATGTTAATGTTTTAAACGATCACTAAAATCATTATTTTTTAATAAATCCTTAACTTTATTTTCATCCTCTATGTTCACAGCCTTTATTCCTACTCTTAACGCGACATCAATCAGTTTCTTATCGGCACTAAAGAATACATCACTACCAGAATATATGCATGTCTGGATTTGTAGGGCATCAGCCTCATAAATATGTCCAATCAAGATCAGAGGCCAGGTCTCGACGAGTATAGAGGCTGGAATTGGAATTAACTCTAAAACCCTTAGACGAAGCAATCTTATGATCTCACCTATAAAGTTCCTAAAAACCCTTCTAAATTCATCATCACCAAGCCATCCCTTCCCTCTCCTCGCATCGAATACTCCTAATACTTCGCCAATGTTCCAGATGGATGTAGCGATGGATAGCTCTCCTATCCAACACTCATCGAATACATGATCTACTGCAGAACTTCCGGGTTCAAGTATGTACCGTTTAACTATCGCGCTGCTATCAAGGTATGCCTTCATCAGCACGCCATCCCCTCATTTCCCGAATGAGATTCTCTGAGGGGGGGCCTCGGAGTTCAGGTCTACCTCTCTTTACCTCTTCCGAAGATATCGGAACCTCTATATCCACCCCCATTCTCTTAAGGGCTTGCTCAACCTCCTCATCGATCAAGGATGTCCGAAGTAAGTTTTCAACCTCACCACTCAACTTCCTCAAAGTTCCATGCTTCCTCAAAACAGCCTCTTTAAACCTAGCCCACAACCTCTCATCCACATATAGACTGACCTTTTTCAAGTATACCACCAAAGAACTTTACAGGCGAACTGGTATTTAAACCCGGCCCTTAGCTCATATCCAACAAAATCCCAAAAATTTCATCTTTTTCATTGGATGAAAAAGATTGAACTTGAAAATGAAGGAACCAAGTTGTAGTGGCTTAAGAGTGAAAAGTGTTTAATATCGAGTTAGAAGAAAACATCAAAATCATAAAAAATAGAACCTTTAGAATTAATATTAAAGTAAATTAATGTCAAATCCCACCTAGAAACAAATTAGAAATAAGAAATTGAATCATTTTTCCTTAAGATAAAAGCTTAAAATTATGGCATAATAACTGAATTTCAATAAGTGTTATTTTAATCTATAGTTGCAACCCTGATCTTATCATCAAATATGATTTTTAAATTATAATTTGAAATAACTGTGGATGTTATTCTATTCCCCATTTTTTGGTTATCTTAACTATTATGAAGACCACGAAGGCTACCAGTAAGAAGGTTATTAAAGCTCCTATAAAGTGCCCGATGCGGAACGGTCCCAGCACAAAGGCCTCCCATTCAACACTTGGAAGGATCAACGTTATTATCGGCATAATCAGGTCATTTACAAGCGCTTGAACAAGAGTGCCTAGATATAAGCCTAGGATGAAGGCCACGGCCATACCCATAACCTTGTACTTTGATACGAAGTCAAGAAACTCGTTCCAAAGACCCTTGGGGGGAGGAGGAGGCGGTGGCGCGGGTTTGGGCTCCAGTAAAGACTTTATCTCTTTAAGAACCTCAAGTATCTCTTCATCTCTTGACCTAGGTCTAGACATTTTTATCCTTATTTCGTAGAGATTAAATCCCTATTTAACCTTTACTTGAACTCAATATGAAAATCAATTTAAGAGTCGAAAGTTCGTAATAGACTGAATAAATGCCTGTAAATTCTTATTTTTCCAGAAGAAAATTGGTATTTTTTTTTGAATTATATCCGAAAGTATATTTTATCAAAATCGATCTCAATTTTACAAATAGTGAAATAAAATTGTCATAGTTCACATTTGTTCTAATGACATTGACGGTATCCAGATCCTATTTTTCTTGAAATATGGATAGGGGTAGATGAGCTGAGACTATCCAGTTGGGCTTGTCTACCACCTCGTTTATCCTCAGATCCACTACAACGCTGCATAGTATGTAGGCCTCCCAGCGCTCCATCTTCCACCTCTCAGCTATGAAGCTGACCATTCGGCGGATCGCGTCTCGGGAGGCCTCTAGGAGGTCTGGGCCTATGCCGATGGTTGAATAATACCTAGTCCCCTCATCCCCGAATCTAAGGCGTGGAGAGGTTGTATACTGAGGAGCATCCAGCCTCAGCCCCTTCCTGAGGTCGAATCTCAGGCTGAGGTGCATCGGGGCCTCTATTCCTGTTACGCACACCTCCCCATCACCCTGAGCCGCGTGGGGGTCCCCAACGGAGAATAATGCACCATCCACCAATACTGGAAGGAGGAGCTTGGAGCCCCGTGTTAGGTGCTTTATATCCATATTACCCCCGTGTGTTCCTGGGGGCATGACGGCTCGCCTTCCAGCCTCCTTGGGAGCCACGCCCATGGTCCCGCAGAAAGGCTCAAGGGGGATCTTTATGTCCTCCCTGAAGTAGGTATGATCTCCACGGGAGAGATCCCATATCTTCAGCCTCGGCTCCCTGAACTCATCCTCCAATAGGCCGAAGCCGGGTATTATGGCGGACCAACCCCAAGGTCCAGGGTGGATATCTAGGATCTCCACCTCAAGGGCGTCTCCGACCTCAGCGCCCTCCACATATACAGGCCCCGCGAGGGGGTAAACCCTCCCCCAATCTAGTGTCCTCAATACCTCGGGGGTGGATGCGGGGTTTATCTGGCCGTCTGAGACCTCCCTCAGCTCGTAGGATACCGTGTCTCCCGGGGATATCCTTATCACAGGCTCGAGATCTCTATCCCAATAAAAGTGGACTCTATCCTCTGGGAATATATGTAGGGTCATCACCATCAAGAAGGGCCGACTGGAGTTTAAAGATTTGGCTCTCCTCAGGGATTTATATAAGGAACATATGAAGAGCTCTGGCTGGATTAGGCCGCCTCTAATATAGAGAAAGAACTACCTCTCAGCGGCTATAACCTTAACTTTGATATCTCCATGGAGGACCGGGCGTTTATGGATGATGGAGAACCCCTCCTGTAGAAGAGCCTCCTCCATCCTCCTACCTCTGAGGGTTATAACCACTAGCCTTCCCCCAACCCTCATGGCCCTAAACGCCCCCTTGGCGAAGGCCCTATAGAGCTTCCCTATACTACATCTAGGCTCCATCCTGACTCCATAAGGGGGGTTCGTGACTATGAGATCAACATCCTTCACAAACCTGGATAGGAATCTACAATCTCCCCTTATCAGGGTTATCAAACCATCCACCCCAGCCGCCTCCGAATTCATACGGGCGCCCTTAATGAATGATTCCTCTATATCTAAACCGTATATCTTAAGTTTCTCCCCCATGAATAATGCAGCCTCTATGGGGATGGTCCCACCCCCACACATGGGGTCGACTAGGGTCATTCCAGCCTCGGGGCGAGCCAATCTGATCATGGCGTAGGCGATGGTCGGCTTGAGCGCCGCCGGGTGCTCAAAGACCCTGTATCCCCTCCTGTGGAGAGATTCCCTGGTCATTGAGACCCCGACAAGGCAATTGTCCCTGATAACATCGACCCGGATCTCGACATCATAGTTTTCAAGGTCGACCTTATTGCCGTATTTATCCACAACGGCCTGTCCAGCCA
>JAGTQJ010000004.1:0-1056 GCA_018396515.1 Candidatus Bathyarchaeota archaeon
ATCCCAGTCCACGAGATGGGAAAGACCACGAGGCCTCTTTTAAATTTTTTTCTAACGGGATCGACGATCATCTTCCAATATACCTCACCTTATTAGGGAGAAGGGATTAAATGAAAACTCCCGCTCCAACTAAAGTTTTTATCTTGGGATTTAGAAGCCCCAACTCTTTTAGGCTGTCTTCGCGAAATCTAAAGAAAAGATAAACAGTTGAACAGAATCAAATATAATGATTTAGAGGCTAAATCGACAGAGATATATCTAGAGCATCAGATATCAACGAGGTTGGGAGCGCCTTTGAGCAACAGATTTCCAACTGGAAAGGTTCCCGTCGAATGGCTGAAGAGGGTAGTGCTCAATAGGCTGGGCATCCCCTCCAGCAGGGTCCTCAGAGGGCCAGGGGTTGGGGAGGACGCCGCCATCCTTGAGATGGGGGATAGGGTTCTCGCAGTCGCGGCCGACCCTATCACGGGAGCCTTGGAGAACATAGGGAGGCTCATGGTTCACATTAACGCCAACGACATAGCCTCATGCGGGGTCCGCCCGAGATGGCTCCTATGCATCATAATGCTCCCCGAGGGCTCCGGCCCAAGCCTCCTAGAGAGGATAATGGAGGAGATCCACTCAGCATGCTGCGAGGTCGGGGTCAGCCTTATAGGGGGCCACACCGAGACCGTGCCAGGGCTCGACAGGCCCATCCTCTCAGGCTTCATGATAGGGGAGGCCGAGAAGGGTGGATATGTAACCTCATCTGGGGCCTCCCCAGGAGACCTGTTGATAATGACTAAATCGGCGGGGATCGAGGGAACCGCGGTTCTGGCTAGGGATCTCGCCCGAGTCCTTAAGGGGCTTGTAGGGGAAGATATCCTCAAACGTGCGGAGGGGATGCTCAACCTAATAAGCGTGGTTCCAGAGGCGATGAGGGCCATGGAGGCCGGAGGTGTACACTCCCTCCACGACCCAACCGAGGGGGGCATCCTCAACGGGGTCTGGGAGATGGCTGAGGCCTCGGGGATAGGGGTTGAGATCTGGGAGGCCTCAATACCCGTGGCTTTGGAG
>JAGTQJ010000004.1:1073-2382 GCA_018396515.1 Candidatus Bathyarchaeota archaeon
CGCCCTCACCATAGACCCCCTCAAGCTCCTCAGCTCAGGGGCCCTCCTCATATCGGCAGAGCCCAGCAGGGCAGGAGGGATAATCTCGGCCGTGGAGGATGCAGGGGTGAAGGCCACGGTGATTGGCAGAGCCAAGGAGAGGGGTGAGGGCCGCATCCTGGTGAGGAAGGACGGGAAAAGAACCTCTATAGAGGCGGTGGAGCAGGATCACCTCTACATGGTCCTGGACAGATACGGCGTAGGAGCACTATCAAAACCTTAAATCCAGAATTGCCATATTTGGTCCACGGAAGCAATATTGTCTCCTGAACATCGCCGAGTGGCCATTCTTGGGGGAACCTTGATAGACGGAACAGGCCGTCCCCCAGTACGGGACTGCTCCGTAATCCTGGAAGGCGAGAGGATAGTCGCCTCGGGGAGGAAGAGCGAGGTAGAGATTCCGAGGGATGCGGAGATAATTGATGCATCGGGCGGGACCGTCCTGCCGGGTTTCATCGACGCCCACACCCATTTCCTCTGGATGGGGATTGGGATGGTCAGGTTCGTAGACATGAGCTCGGCCCGCTCCCTCTCAGAGGCCCTCATCCAGGTGGAGTCAAGGCTTAGGGAGACACCTAAGGGTGAATGGGTCCTGGGGAGGGGGTGGGATGAGAGTAAGTGGCCTGAGAGGCGCTACATAACCAAGGAGGATATAGACCCCTTCTCCCCAAACCATCCGGTGATGCTCACCAGGGTGGATGGCCACCTGGTCACCCTGAACTCTAAGGCCCTAGAACTCGCCGGGATAACCAGGGATACCCCAGACCCACCTGGGGGTAGGATAGATAGAGATCCCGCAGGTGAGCCCACGGGCATCCTGCGAGACGCCCGCCACCTCGTTGAGAGGGCCATCCCTCCCCCCTCCATGGAGATTGCACTGGAGGGGTTGAGGATGGCATGCGACCTAGCCCTGAGCTTGGGGTGCACGGGGATCCATGACGCAGGCCTAGACTCTTTCGGCCTTGAAGCTTACCAGACAGCCTTAGAGAAGGGGATCCTGAAGGTGAGGGCCTACCTCATGGTTAGGGGCGAGACTGCAAAAGCGGCAGAGGGTCTCGGCCTGAGAACGGGCTTCGGATCGGACTTCCTGAGGCTTGGATCGGTGAAGTTTATAATGGACGGATCCCTTGGTGCCAGAACCGCGGCCCTATTCGAGCCCTACCAAGACGATCCATCAACCAAGGGGCTACTGGTCTCCAGGCCTGAAGACCTTGAGGAGGAGGCAAGGAGGGCCCACAGGAAGGGCTTCCAAGTCGCCATCCACGCCATA
>JAGTQJ010000004.1:2408-24111 GCA_018396515.1 Candidatus Bathyarchaeota archaeon
AAACATCATAGAGAGGATCCTCAGGGAGTCCCCGAGGAGGGATCACCGCCATAGGATAGAGCACTGCGAGGTCATGACCACAAACCAGATAGAGAGGCTCAGGCAGCTCGGCATAATAGCCTCTATGCAGCCCAACTTCGTGGGGGAGTGGAGCGGGCCGGGGGGGATGTACGAGGCCCGCCTAGGAGCCGAGAGGCTGAGGATGAACAACCCCTACAGGGCCCTTCTCGATGAGGGGATCCATGTAGCCTTCGGATCCGACTGCATGCCCTTCAACCCCATATACGGCCTCTGGTCCGCCCTCAATCACCCGGTAAAGGAGAGCCGAATAGGGCTTGTGGAGGCGGTCAGGTGCTACACCCTTGAGGCCGCCTATGCATCCTTCATGGAGGATTTGACCGGGAGCATAGAGCCGGGGAAGCTCGCAGACATAGTCATCTTAGACGAGGATCTAACCAGTATAATGCCTGACAGGGTGAGGGATGTGAAGGTGAGGATGACCATAGTCAACGGCAAGATCCTCTACTCCAAGGATTAAAGCGTCTAGCGGTGGGAGTTTGGTATGTACAAAGAGATAGAGACCATCGCATGCGTGGGAGCTGGCCTTGTAGGCCAGGGATGGGCAGCCATATTCGTCCTGAAGGGGTTCAAGGTCATCCTCGAAGACTTGAAGTCCGAGAAGCTCGATGAGGCCTTCAGGAGGGTGAAGGGCCACATACGCTTCCTGGTAGAAGCTGGTCTAGGTGAGGATGCCGAGGGAGCGATAGGGAGGGTTAGGATTACGACAGAACTCGAGGATGCCCTCCAGGAGGCAGATTATGTCCAGGAGTCGATCTATGAGAGCTATGAGGCGAAAAGGTCGATCTACAGGGAGATGGATGAGGCCGCGCCGAGGGAGTGCATCCTGGCCAGCAGCACCTCCGGCCTCCTTATGACCGAGATCCAGAGAGCCGTGAGGAGGTTTCCCGAGAGGTGTATCGTGGCCCATCCCTGGAACCCCGTACACCTGATCCCCCTAGTTGAGATCTGCCCAGGTGAATTCACATCAAAAGAGACCATCTATAGAACCAGAGATCTCATGGAGCGTATCGGAAAGATACCTGTGGTTCTGAGGAAAGAGGTTCCTGGGTTCATAGGGAACAGGCTCTCCGCCGCCCTCTGGAGGGAGGCTCTAGACCTCGTGGATAAGGGAGTGGCCTCAGTAGAGGATGTCGACAAGGTCGTATGGGCTGGACCTGGGTTGAGATGGGCATTGATGGGCCCCTTCATGACATATCACCTCGGGGGAGGGGCTGGAGGCATAGGGTACCTGATGAGGCACATCGGCCCCACGAAGGCCGCTTGGCTTGAGACCATGGCTAAGTGGATCCAGCCCCCTGAAACAGCTGTGGAGAAGGCGATAAATGGTGTGGAGGAGATGACCGGCGGCAGGCCCGTTGAGGAGCTTGAGAGGTGGAGAGACGAGAGGCTGGTCAACCTAATTAAGCTCCTCGGAGAGAAACGGTTTTAAGCATCCCATTCACTTCGACCCTGAAAATCATGGGAAAGTTGATAACAGTTGAGATAATAATCCGGGGGGACATAATAGAGAGGAATATAATCCTGAAACTTGCGAACAGGCTTAGGGATTCGAGGCTCAGGGCAGACTTCAGCAGCTGCATAGCTGTCCCGCCATTCCTCATGGCAGTTGAGAGGAGATACCCAAGCCTAGCCGTCCTCTACGCCACAGTCGACATAGAGGACCTATTCCAGTTCAAGAGCCTCATCCAAGGCCTGTGCATGGAGGAGAGCTGCGTCATCCACTCCATAAGGGAGTTGTGAGGGCTCTAACTTGAGGGCCGCAAGGAGGGCGTTCATAACAGCTGTGGTGGCGTCTGCCGCAGCCGCCGCATACCTTTCCACCCCAGCCCTTCTGGATCAAGGAGAGAGGGCAGCCCTGGTCGTGCTGATAGCCGCTGCGGGGCTCTGGATAACCGAGGCCGTCCCCCTCGTCGCCACAGCCCTCCTCATCCCCCTCCTCCAATCCCTCTTAGGGGTCCAATCCTTCGGAGATAGCCTGAGGCCATTCTTCGACCCCGTCGTTATGCTCCTCCTCGGGGGTTTTCTCCTAGCCGCCGCAGTCGAGAAATACGACCTGGATGAGTACCTAGCATCCCGGGTCGTCTCCAGGGCTAAGGCGGATGTCCGGATCCTGCTCCTGGTGATGATGATCGCCACCATGAGTCTATCCCTCTGGATAAGCAACACGGCCGCGGCTGCGATAATGATGACACTAGCCCTGAAACTCGTGGAGGGGAGTGAGGAGAAGGGGGATAACTTCCCGAAGGTTCTCGTCCTCGGAATAGCCTACTCGGCGACCCTGGGGGGTGTGGGGACCCTTGTCGGAACCACTACGACAGCGATGGCCGCCGGCACCCTGAAGAGGCTGGCGGGGGTGGAGATAACTTTCCTGGGCTGGATCCTCTACGGCCTCCCCGTATCCCTACTCATGGTTCTGGTCTGCTGGGCCCTCCTCCTCTTCCTCTTCCCCTGTGGAGGGGGGAAGCCTCCCACTCCTGAGTTAGCGATGAGGCCCCTGAATAGGAGGCAGAGGCTCACCCTCGCGGTATTCGCTTTATCCATCATCCTGTGGCTCACGGAGAGGATCCACGGCCTTTCCTCCAATGTGGTAGCCGCCGTGATAACCATGATCCTCTTCTTCTCAGGCCTCTTGGATGAGAGGGACCTCTCGAGGGTTAACTGGGGAATCCTAATCCTCATCGGAGGGGGCCTAAGCCTCGGAGAGGCGCTGGAGGTATCTGGGCTTATGAACAGGATTGGGGAGGCACTCCTCATACTCACAAGAGGGGCTGGTACCATTCTCATAGTCCTACTAGTCTCCTTCTTCGGCATCGTTATCACCATTGTAGCGAGCAACACGGCCAGCGCGGCCATATTCCTCCCAATAGCTATTGGGATAGCCTCCTCTACGGGGATCAGCCCCACCATACTAGCAGCTATAGTCGGGATAACCACAAGCCTAGACTTCATGCTTCCTGTGGGCACCCCGCCAAACGCTATAGCCTATAGCACGGGAAAGGTGAGCCTGAGGGAGATGATCAAGGCAGGCCTTATCCTGGACATCTTTGGAGGCCTAATAACCTCCGCCCTAGCCATAACCATATGGCCTCATATCGCCTGAACCGGCTCAGACCTTCACACCCATCTTAAGAACGGCTAAACCCCCAAGGTATATCGCTAAGCCTATTATGAAGATGCTGGTCAGGCCGAACCCTGAGGCAATATAGGCCGCGATCACGGGCGCAACGACGCCCATAACCTCCCCGGGTAGGAAGAAGAGGGAGTATCCAAGCCCCCTCCGCCTGCTGGGGGATAGGCTCGCGACGATCGCGGAGTTGGCCGCCATTCCAAGGGTATTGCAGAACCCATAGGCTAGGTACAAGATCACGAACCCCGCCACACCCGGGGATATGACCGCGGCGCCTAGGCATAAGTAGGCCATCCCAAGCGAGGCCATAAGCCATCTCTTCTCCCCAAGCCTTGAGGCCACCGCCCCCCCTATCGGGGCGGCTACAAGCCCGAGTAGGGAGCTGCTTCCAAATACTAGGCTTGCAAGGGTCTCTCCGAGCCCCCTGTTCTCCACGAGGTAGATCGGGAGGAAGACCTCTATCATCTGGGCCGCCATATTCCTCAATCCGGTGTAGAATAGGAAGAGGATCATGCTCGATGTGAGGATGGAGCACTCTTCGACCTTGCCGCCGATCTCCCCATCCTCCTTGAGATCCCCCGTAGGCTCGGATCTCAACCTCAATACAGCGACCAAGCCCAGCAAGATAGGGAAAGCCCAGAAGAGGTAGACCTGCCTCCAGCCGAATGCGAAGATCCCCATTAGGATGCTTACGGATATAGGGCCCAAGGCCATCCCTAGGGTTCCCCCAGCCCCATGGATCCCAAGCGCCTTGGACCTATCCCTTGGTGCGAACATCCTCGTCGTGAAGCTGTATGAAGCTGGGTGATACATGACAGTGTTTATGTAGACAAGGCTTACGGCGACCGTCAACATCTCGGGGTTTATGGTCTGGCTCGCCAATAGGCTTCCGAGAATGGCTAGGGTGAAGCTCACGATGATCATCCTCTTCGATCCGAAGCGGTCTGAGAGGAGCCCGGTTGGGATGCCGAGTAGGGCTTGGCAGAGGAATGGGATGGCCGCGATGACGCCGAGCTGCTGTAGGGATAGGTCGAACTCCCTCCTTATCGTGGGGAATAGGGCTAGATGTATCCTCTGGAATACATGCGTCAATGTATGAGTAACTGTCATGACTATAAGCCCATAACTAAGGATCCCCACGCTTCTCTGAGAGGCCTTCATCGCGATCTCCTTTGAGACTCATAGAGGAGCCCAATAAACCTATTTAAGATTATCATGTTTGCGAGAAACCGCCAGCTTCAGCCTCATAAAAATGGTGCAAATCATACGCTTGGAAAAGCTTGGAAGGAAATATTAAGTCTTCAAGTGTGCCTTAATCATCGGAACATGGTGGCCTATGACCTTTTAGGACTATTCGAATTGGTGGAGGAACAGATAATAAACCTTATTTTCTATTTTTAATATCAACGATCATTAGCTCACCAAAATGATTGATCTCGATTTTGGTTTTTCCTCAAGATTTAAATTTTCAAGTGCAATCAACCTTTATCAAATGGTCTCGATTGAGGAAGCCCTAGACAGAGTGAGGCTTCATGTTAGAAACGCCAATCTAGTAAAGCACATGATCGCGGTCTCCTCGATAATGCGGGGGCTGGCTGAGAGGCTTGGGGAGGAGCCTGAGCTATGGGGGGCGGTGGGCATGCTCCACGATATAGATTATGAGGAGGTTGGTGAGGACTGGGAAAGACATGGCCTCCTCTCAGCCGAGATGGTGTCGGATATCCTTCCTGAGGAAGCCCTCCACGCTATAAAGGCGCATAACCAGATGACTGGGGTTAAGGCTGAGAGGAGGATGGATGTGGCCCTCATCGCTGCCGACGCCCTCTCGGGCTTGGTAGTCGCCACAGCCCTCATGATGCCGGGGAAGAGGCTTGAGGAGGTCAAGGTGAGCAGCCTCCGGAGGAAGTTCAAGGACGGCTCCTTTGCGAGGGGTGTGAGCAGGGATAACATAATGAGGTGCGAGGAGCTGGGCATAAAACTCGACGAGTTCTTCGAAATAGGCCTGGGGTCGATGAGGAAGGTGGCTGCCGATATAGGCTTATAGCTTGAAGCGGTGTACCCTAGGCCTTGTAGACGGTCTTGCCTCCTAGTATGGTTCTAAGAACCTTCACGTCCTTTATCTCGTCCTCAGGACATGTGAGGATATCCCTGTCAATTATGATCAGGTCTGCGAGCTTGCCCGGCTCTATGCTTCCGGTCAAATCCTCCATGAAGGATGCATATGCGCCGTTCCATGTATACATCTTTATGGCCTCCTCCCTGGTCACCCCTTCCCACCTCCCCAACTCCAGGTTTTTGACCTCGGTCCTCCTGGCTATGGATGCCCAGAGGCTCACGAAGGGAGGGTAGGGGGTGACCGGCGAGTCCGTCCCCGAGGCCACCAAGATGCCTCCGTCTATCCATGACCTGTGGGGCAGGAGCTCTGCAGCCCTCCTAGGGCCCACATTCTCGTAGTAGCTGTCCCCGAGGTAGTATAGGAAGCTGGGCTGGGAGGCGACGACGACACCTAGGCGGCGGCAGTCCTCGATGTTCTCCCTGCTGGGCTGGTATGCGTGGATGAGGGTATACCTCCTCCCCATGATGCTTCTCTTTCTATCCGTCTCTTTGAAGGCCTCTAGGACGATATCCATCGCTTTTCCCCCCGCACAGTGGACCCCAACAGTCATGCCCTGCTGGTTCGCCTCATCAACCAGCCTCTGGAGGCTCTCTCTATGGAGGGTGAGGACGCCGTAGTTCTCCGGCTCCCCCTCATATGGCTCCCTGAGAAGGGCTGTGCGGCCCCCGATCCCCCCATCTATTAGGAGCTTCAACCCCAGGAATCTGAGCATGCTACTGCCGAAGCCCGTGAGCAGGGGGAACTCCCTGATCCTCCTCAACCCCTCCTCCACGGGTTCTCCTCCCTCCAAGCCCCTGAGCATCATGCTGACCCTGACCGTCAGCCTACCCTCTGAGAGGGCCTTCTGGTAAGCCCTCATATCCTCGGCCGACAGTCCAGGCTCTATAACCCCAGTTATCCCGGCCATGTTTAGGGCCTTGGAGGCCATCTCTATAGCCTCAACCTTCCTCTCTAATGTTGGGGGAGGTATATACTTCCTCACCAGGTTGAAGGCCGGCGCCTCCCTCAGGATGCCAGTGGGCTCTCCCCTCTCATCCTTATCTATCACACCTCCCAAGGGCTGGGGTGTATCTCTGCTGATCCCAGCGATCTCCAGGGCCTTACTGTTAACCACGACGATATGCCCACATGTCCTTGTCAGGATGACCGGGTTATCAGGCGCCGCCTTATCGAGATCCCATCTCGTTGGGAATCTATGTTCCTCCAGCTTCGCTTGGTCCCAGCCCCTACCCTCGATCCACTCTCCAGGTCCAAGCCTCTCAGCCCTCTCCCTCACTGCATCTAGGATATCAGAGATAGATCTCCTAGGCGGGGTCCTGCAGTCTATCATGAACATGCTTAAACCCGTCCCTAGCATGTGGATGTGGGAGTCTATCAATCCAGGTAGAACCATTCTCCCCTCCAGGTCTATAACCTCGGTTCCATCTCCCACAAACCCTTTGATCTCCTCGTTTGAACCCACTGCGATTATCCGCTCACCCTTAACCGCTATTGCCTCCGCAATCCTGAAGCTGGGGTCAACGGTCACGACCTTCCCGTTCAAAAGGGCTAGGTCCGCCCTGCATGACCCTAAACTAGACATAAACCTCTCTTATCTAGATACGCTAATTGTAATATAAAGGATGCACAGGAGAGATATAGATCTGAACCTTTTTTGCTTTGAAAGGCCTCTTATCGAAGCGCGAAATCTAAGAGTGGGTCTTTAATGCGATGTCCCCCCCACCTTATATCATCTACCTCAGGCGTTATCCACGAAGCTCAACTAAGCAGGTTGTCATAAGGCTGGTGGATGTTTTGAGGACCTTCAGTTGGCCTGAGGCTCCTTCTAGCCCAGGATTATGGTTATCTCCTTTAGTAGTGGGATGGGGTGTACCCTTCTCCCCCTCCTCTCCAGCTTTACAAAGCCCATCTCCTCCAAAACCTTCAGATCCTCGTAGACATTCTTAATGTCTCTGCCTATCTTCGCTGCAAGCTCGTTTATCGATTGGAAATTCATGGATGAGATCGTGTCTAGGATCTCGATTCTTTTTGGTGTGAGCTTAGATAGGCATTCCCCATCAAGATCAAGGGTCTCCTCCCTATAATACTCGAACTCCTCTCCCTCCCTGTAGGCGCTTAGGGCGTGGAGCATCTCCACCCACTCCATATACTCCTCAAGTTCACCCCCATCTAGGTATATCTCCTCCGAGCCAATACCCCTCCAACCATGCTTCCTCTTGAGATAAAATATCCTATCGAGGGCCTCCCCCATCGATATCCTGAGGACCATCCTAGCCTGCATTATTGGTGTTAAAACCAAAAATACTTATAAACCCTCCCGGGAGATGAAGAGAGGTATGAGCATACCCATCAATCAGGTTGAGGAGCTGATCTGGGAGGTTCCTAAGAGCAGCGATCCGAGGATGAGGGTCCCTGCGAGGATCTACGCGGACAGGGAGCTACTGGAGATGATGAGGAGGGATGAGACCCTCAGGCAGACGGTCAATATGACCTACCTCCCCGGGATCCTTAAGTATGCCGTCACCCTCCCCGACGGACACCAGGGATACGGCTTCCCCATAGGTGGGGTTGCAGCCTTCGACGAGGATGAGGGTGTGATATCCCCTGGTGGCGTCGGCTACGACATAAACTGCGGAGTTAACCTGATGAGGACGGATATGAAATACGAGGAGGTCAAACCAAAGCTGAGCGAGCTCATAGACAGGATATTCAGGCTGGTCCCATCTGGGGTAGGGGTGGGGAGTAAGCTTCGCCTAACAAAGATGGAGCAGGATAGGGCCGTAGTGGAGGGCGTGGAGTGGGCAATAGAGCGGGGGTATGGCTGGCCCGAGGATATGCAGCATATGGAAGACTTCGGAAGAATGGCCGAGGCGAACCCAGATAAGGTCTCGAGCAAGGCGAAGGAGAGGGGTCTAAGCCAGCTGGGAACCCTTGGGGCTGGGAACCACTTCCTTGAGGTGGCCAGGGTTAGGGAGATATACGACCCCTCGACAGCGAAGGTCTTCGGCATAACCGAGCCGGACCAGGTGATAGTCTGGGTGCACACGGGCTCAAGGGGCTACGGCCACCAGATAGCCAGCGACTACATAAGGGTTATGGACAGGGCGGTCAGCAAATACGGGATAAACATCCCGGACAGGGAGCTCGTCTGCTCACCGGTGAAGAGCAGGGAGGCGGAGGACTACTTCCAGGCCATGGCCTGCGCGATAAACTGGGCCTTCATAAACAGGCATATTATAACCCACCTGGTGAGGCAGGCCTTCCAGGAGACCTTCAAGATGGAGGCAGAGGACTTGGGCATGAGCCTCATCTATAGCATGACCCACAACACGGCGAAGAAGGAGGAGCACATGGTGGAGGGGAAGAGGAGGAGGGTGGTAGTCCACAGGAAGGGGGCCTCAAGGGCCTTCGGCCCCGGGAGGGAGGGCCTCCCGAAGGACTACCTCGAGGTCGGCCAGCCCGTCCTCCTCGTGGGAACCATGGGGACGGCGAGCTATCTCCTTGTGGGAACGGAGAAGGGGGAGGACCTATCCTTCGCCAGCACAGCCCACGGGGCTGGCAGGGTTATGTCTAGGGCGGGGGCGAAGAGGCACTACACGAGCAGGGAGATAGTCGAGGCCCTCAGGAAGAAGGGGATAGAGATCAGGGCTGCGAGCGACGAGGTGGTTGAGGAGGAGGCCCCCGACAGCTACAAGGACATCCACAGGGTGGCCGAGGTCAGCCACAGGGTGGGTATAGGCAGAAAGGTGATGATGGCAACCCCGATAGCCGTAACGAAGGGCTGAGCCAGAGACAAACAAATGGTTTATATCATCTCCAATAGCGCGATACCTGGAGGTAGTTGTCCCAGCACAGAAAGGAGGGCAGGTTAAGCCCAAGCCTCTGGTTCACCCTCTATCACCTCCTAACCCAAGGGGCTGGAGCCCGCCCCATCAGGATATCCACGACCCGGCTATCTAAAAGCCTCGGATGTTCACAGCAGAGCGCCTCCAGGCATCTGAGGCTCCTCGAGGATCTGGGCCTCCTATCCAGGCGAATGGAAGCTGGTGGAAGCCTCCTGAAGATAACCGAAAGCGGATTGAACGCCTTGGGCGAGGTCTATCACGGCTTGAAGAGGCATCTAGAGGGGGAGGAGGCCGAGGCATTAGTCTTCGAGGGCCGGGTCTTCAGCGGCCTCTACGAGGGGGCATACTACCTCTCCCTGCCAGGTTACAGGGCTCAGATCAAGGAGAAGCTAGGCTTCGAACCATACCCTGGAACCCTGAACCTGAGGATAAGCGAGGAGGATTTGGAGAGGCGGAGGAGGCTTGACCGTCTCCCATCGATCCGCATAGAGGGATTCAGGGATTTGGGAAGGGGCTTCGGAGGGGCTCGATGCTACCCCCTACTCGTGAACGAAGAGGTCGAGGGGGCCCTGATAATAGCGGATAGATCATCCTATAAAGACGATGTGATGGAGATAATCTCCCCCGTCTACCTTAGAGGGCACTTCGGGCTTGAGGATGGAGACTGGGTCAGGATAAGGATATATATCCCCAATCCTCGACGATCTTCCTCTTTATCTTAGATGAGCTGTTCAACTCATCATCCCCGAACCTACCGATCTTCTCCACCTTCAGGTTTAAGCCCTTCTCAAACACTATCCTTCGAACCTCCTTCTCTATCTCCTCCTGGTCGTATCCCACAGCTATGATATCTGGCCTGACCCTTTCTATAACGGCCTCGAGCTTCATGTCCTCGTAGCCGAGGAGGGCTTCATCCACCACCTTCAAAGCCTCAACAAGGGCCCTCCGCTGGTCTTCAGGGATGACTGGCCTCCTCCCCTTGAGCCTGAGGACGGTCTCATCCCTGGCCACGATTACAACGAGTCTCGAGTCGGGCCCCCCAAGTTTTTTTGCCTCCTCTAGAAACCTTATGTGACCGTAGTGGAGGAGGTCGAACACCCCAGAGGCGAGCACCACGGTCATTTCCCCGACACCCTCCTTATTGAATATGTCCCGTATTTAACGGAGTCGTGGGAATAAAAGATTGGGATCCTGCCTGTAATACAAACTGGTTATGTGGAGGGTTTCCCTTAGGCCTTCTCAAAACTATATCTCCTCATCCTTTAAGCTTATTTTGGCCTTGTTTTATGATCTCATTCACCGTTCTTCTTACTGCCTGCTCGCTATTGTATCTTGGGCTCCATCCCTTCGACCTTAGCTTGCTGGTGTCTAGGAGCATATTCTTCACATCTCCTATCCATCCTCTCCCCCCATCAACGCCGCCCGTCACCCTAAACCTCACACTCCCCAGCCCCATCTCCTCAACCACTATCTTAGCTATCTTAAGGACTTCGATTTGGTCGATGGAGCCGATGTTATACACCTCCAATATGTCTGTATAGGATTCTGTTAATCCCAGAAGCAGGGCCTCCACACAGTCGCTTACGTAGAGGTAGGACTTCTTCTGAGTTCCATCTCCCAAGATCTCGAGCTCTTCAGGGTTATCTTCAAGCTTCCTTATGAAATCCGCTACCACCCCATGCCTACTTCTAGGCCCAATTATGTTAGCCAATCTGAATATCAGGGCCCTAAAGCCATAGCTCCTAGCATAGGCATTTATGAGTGCCTCGCATGCCAGCTTGCTCGCCCCGTAGACTGAGATGGGCCTTAGAATCGGATATGTTTCAGGTGTTGGGGTCTCAGCCTCCCCGTAGACCGTTGAGGAGGAGGTGAAGACAAGCCTACCCCTCCACCCCCTTAGCCTTATGGCCTCAAGGAGATTGAACGTGGCCTGGATATTGTCCCTGAAATGGGCTGAGGGGTCAGCGGAGCCCACCCTCACCTCCGGGTGAGCGGCCAGGTGATAAATAAGGTCGCATCCATCAAGGAGGCTCAAGACCTCAGCCTGGTTCAGGAGATCACCTTGTATGAACCTGAGCTTTGGGTTATGGAGCCATCTGGACAGATTCTCCCTCCTTCCACCTGTAAGATTGTCGAAAACGACGACCTCAAATCCGAGTTCTATCAGGGAGTCTACTAGGTGGCTCCCTATGAAGCCAGCACCACCTGTGACGAGGATCCTCCCCTCCATCATTAAACCTCCTTCCTCAACCCTCTTATAGGCCTGTCCCATAGAATTCATCACTTCAAACCAGAAACCATGAGGTCTAGTTAGCCCCTCTCCTCCACCCTTTGTTCATAAAACTTTAACCATGAAATTTCTATTTTTTTACTTTAAGTTATATACTTGATTATATATTTAGATTTTGATATTTAATGTAAGACTTCTTTGAAGACTCTTAGGAAGTTTTCTCCAAGGATCTTTTTAACATCCCTCTCAGAATATCCTCTTTTTATAAGTTCTTTTGTTATGTTCGGCATCTTTGAGACATCCTCGAGCCCTTCGGGGGTCGTCCCTATCCCGTCGAAGTCTGAGCCCAAGCCGACATGGTCGGGTCCGACCAGTTCAACTATGTGGTCTATGTGGTCCACTAGGCGCTCCACTGTGGCCTTCCCCTCGCAGATGAAGGAGGGGGAGAAGTTCACCCCAACCACGCCCCTGCAGTTTGCAATCGCCTTTATCATCTCGTCGGTCAGGTTTCTGGGATGGTTGCAGAGCGTCCTGCAGTTGGAGTGGGAGGCTATGAAGGGGCCCCTCTTCAACTCCACAATATCCCAGAAGCAGCTGTCGCTGAGGTGGGATACATCGTAGACTATACCGAGCCTCTCCATCTCCCTTAAAGCCTCCACCCCAGCCTCCGTCAGCCTGCTCTCAGCCCTCTTAGAGCCCACCCCGTCCGCGAATGGGTTGCGCCAGTTCCAGGTCAGGCTTACCATCCTCACCCCGAGCTTGTGGAATATCCTGAGGAGGGCTGGGTCTCCCATGAGGGGCTCAGCACCTTCAAGGGATAGGACCGCTGCAACAATACCCCTCCGGTTTGCCTCTATTATATCCTCGTAGCTATGGGCCGGGGTGATCCCCTCATTTGACGAGCACTCCCTCTGGAAGGCCTCGATCATCCTTAGGGCCGTGCGTAGGGCCCATGGCTCATTCTCCTGCCTCGCGGTATATATGGCGAAGACCTGGCAGTCGACTCCTCCCTCGACCAGCCTCGGGATGTCTACATGCCCCTTTTCGCTCCTCTGCCCGAGTCTTCTCGGCTCCCTCCCCCATCCCCCCTCTGGCAGGAGCTGCATCAAGGTGTCGCAGTGGGCGTCGACTACGATCGCCTCTTTATGGATCTCAAGAGGTGATTTCTCCTTCATCATCCCTGATCGTTTAAAAGTGTCTATAAAATAGATAAATATTATTGTTTATTTTCCATCGAATTTTGAATATTGATCTAAATATCTACCGACTGGTCTGGGACAGGTTTAAAAGCTGGTCTAAGTTAAAGGCTTTAAGGTCTAGGGCCGCCATGCTGATCCGAGAGGTTATTCTGGAGAACTTCATGTCCTACGAGTATGCAAGGGTTCCCCTAAAGCCAGGTCTCAATATCGTCGTAGGCCCTAATGGCTCTGGGAAGTCGGCCTTCCTCCAGGCCATCTGCGTCGCCTTGGGGGAGACCTACACTGAGCGCTCCAAAAGGCTCAGCGACCTGATAAGGTGGGGGGAGAAGAGGGCTCGGGTGAGCCTCCTCCTAGACAACTCTGTTAGGGAGGATGGCAGGAGGCCCATTCAACAATTCGACTCCGATGTGATCAGGATATCAAGAACCCTGAGGAGGGACGGGAGGTATAGTTTCCATATCAACCAGAGGGGGGCTCAGAAGCAGGAGGTTGTCGAGATCCTCAGGCGCCTAGGCTTCGACCCGGAAAACATGCTGATAATAATGCATCAGAATATGGCCGAGATCTTCGCAGCCCTCTCCCCACAGGAGAGGCTGAGGAGGTTGGAGGAGGCCGTTGGATTCCAGTCCTTCAGGGCCGATGTAACAGAGGCTAGGAGGAGGCTTAGCGGGATCCTAAGCGAGGAGGAGAGCCTCAACCAGCTCCTTGAGAGGTCAAGAGAGACGCTGAACTACTGGAGGGAGCAGTACGAGAGGCTTCAAGAGAAGAAGAGGCTTCAGACACGCCTGAATTTTCTGCAGAGGGAGATGGCATGGAGCAGGGTCTCAGAGCTTGAGGAGGCGATTAGGAGGCTTGAGGGGGAGGCCGAATCAGCCGTTGAGGCTCTAAAGAGGTGTGAGGAAGACCAGGAGCGGTACAATCTTCAGATCAGAGAATCTGAACAGCGGCTTAAGGAGTTGAGGGGTATGCAGGCAGAGCTGATAGAGAAGAGGGTGACATATGAAAGGGATCTAGGGGTCTACAGGTACGCGATAATGGAGTTAAGAGATCGAATAGCCGAGATCGATAGCATGATGAAGTCCCTTGGAGAGCGGAAGAAGGGCCTCGAGGAGAACTTCAAGGAGCTAAGGGGGAGGCTGAAGGCAGGTGCAACCCTAGAGGACTACTTCAAGCTCTTCGAGGAGGTTGAGAGGAAGGAGGCCGAGGCCCACGAGAGTTGGATCCACGGGCTAAGGGGGAGGAGGGAGGAGGCCGGAAAGCAGCTGGCCTCACTTGAGGAGAGGCTCATAGAGGCGGAGGGGAAGGCCGCCGCAGCTCTAGATGGGTTGAGGAGGATAGAGGCCCTGATGGATGAGGCCAGCAGCCTCTACATAGAAGCGAGGATCCAGGCAGCCCTCCTGAAGGAGCGGATGGAGGGCCTCAGGAGGAGGCTGGAGTATCTCAGGGGAGAGGTTGAAAAGGCCTCTAAAAGCCTCAAGGAGGCTGAGGCTGAAGCCCTGATAAGGGGAGCCAGAATAGAGACCGGGAGATCCTCAGATGAGGTCATGAACGAGATCAGAAGGGTTGGTGGGATGCTCATGGCTATGGCAGACATCCGAGAAGAGGCAGAGGCGATGTACGAGTCCTACTCAAAGACATACAAGGAACTATTGGAGAAGGCTCAAAGGGTTAGAGAGAGCAGGGTCAAGGTCATGGAGGAGGTGGAGGAGAGGGTCAAGAAGTGGAGGGATGTGACCAGAGGCCTAGTAGAAGAGGTTAACCAAAGGTTCCAGAGCCTCCTATCCCGCCTCCAAGCCAGGGGAGAGGTAAGGCTGACGAACGAGATGGATATAGAGGAGGCGGGCATAGACATATATGTAGGATTTAAAGGCGGTGAGGTGAGGCCTCTAGACCCCTACACCCAGAGCGGAGGTGAGAGGACCACAGCGGTTATGGCCTTCCTCCTCTCCCTACAACAGAAGATCCTCTCCCCCTTCAGGGCTGTAGACGAGTTCGACCTCCACATGGATCCGAGGAACAGGGAGGTCGTCACCGAGTTCCTCTTCTCAACATTAGAGGGATCCTCGGACCAGTATCTGGTAATAACCCCGAGCCAACTCTTCTTGAAGGGGGGTAACTCACATATAATATTGGTCCATAAATCTGAGGGCTCATCCAAAATAAGCCTGGTGACTGGGGATGAGGGAGAGGGATGCGAGGTCTGAGCTAGAGAGCGTGATCGACCTCTGCAGGGCAGCCTTAGAGAGGAGGCTAGACCCCTTCGCGGTGGATGCAGAGTACGTGCTCTCGGTGATCCGAAGATACTATCCAAACGTGAAGTCATTGGAGGACTTATGCCTCGACGCCACAGCCATTAAGGAACTCTCATCGGTTCTGGAGATGCAGAATGAGTGGATTAGGCATCAATCCACCATTCTCTACAAGGATCCATTCATACTCACTCAGCAGCTCATGAGAATGGACCTAGCAGCCCTCGTCGAGGCCTTCCTCTCCTCTTGGCATCCCATCGTAGAGCTCGAGCAGGTCTCAGCCCCCACTCTCGCCCTCTCCCTAGCCTACTGGGGCAGCCTCCTCCCCATAAGAGAGAGGTTGGCTGAGATCGAGGTAAGAGGGGCCGAGGCCGAGACGAGGGGGAGGGATGAGGTGAAGGAGTTCATCCTAGATGAAAGCTTCTCAGAGACCCTAGAGGCGATGTGGAAGGAGCTATTGGAGAGGAGCGGTGAGGAGATGAGGATAGAATACTGGGAGTGGGTGGACGGGGAGACCTTCCAGGAGGCACTGGAGAGGGCATACCTAACATGCTTCCTTGTGGGATACGGCTACGCAAGAATAGAGCTGGATAGGCTCCAGGAAAGGGTCGAGCTGATACCCTACAAGGAGCCCAGACAAGAGCTAGCCTCAAGGGTTTCCATACCAATCCTGATAGACCAGGAGGAGTGGGCGAGATGGCGAGGAGGATGAAGGGGGCTGAGGGAGCCTACGCCAGAAAGGCGAAGGAGGCGGCTAGGCTGCTATTATTCAAGCATCACACTCTACCAGGGGTCAGGGGGTGGGAATTGAGGGAGGAGCTGGGCCCGGAGTGGCTTGAGGTGTTGGAGGTCCTAGACAACCAGATAAAGGCCCTAGACCTCCAGGTAACAAGGGTTCTAGAGGAGCCCGAGACGACAATTGAGCCGACGAGAAGACAGCTGGAAGAGGCAAGGTACTACATCACCCTCAGAGGGGAGATGGATAAGAAGACATTGAAGACGATCGGATGGAGGATCGACGACATAGCGGGCCTAGCAGTAGCCGTAGCATACATAGTCTCGAGGCAGGGAAAGGCCCCTAGGATTGATGTTGAAAACATCCTATCTGAGAAGCTTCCAGGATGGAAGGTTAAGATGAACATAGATAGATACATCCAAGAAGGCTACCTAGGAGAGGAGGATGGCCTCCTATACCTAGACTGGAGGAGCAGGGCGGAGATAGACCAGAAGAAACTATTAGACTTAATACTGGCCTACGGGAGAAAATAGTAGAGCCGGAATCTAGCTAAAAAAAGGATATCTTGGTCGCTGGTGAGGGCATTAATCTTGAGCATGTCCGAAGAACCAAGATCCACGGCCGTCTCTAGATGGATCGAGGAACTACCTGAGATCCTCGTAATGGGCGACCAAGATCCTCTAGATCCCTTCACGATAGTTAGGTCGAGGTCTAAAGGACATGATTCGGCCGACGTGATAAGGGAGCCAAGGGATGAAAGGTCTCCTCCACGGTTGGTATCCACCACTCCTAGACAAAAAAATCATCATAAAATTGACTCCAGCCATCTCCGACCCCTCAGAGGTTTTAATAGTAGGTAAGGTGGGGGATATTAAGCTAGGAACCCTAATCATCAGCGGAATCGGTGAGTTTGAAGGACTTGGTGCACTTAAGATTCGAGAAGGGTGAACTGGTTGCTGAAGGTCTCCCCATACCCGGAGGGGTTTATGATAAGGATATTCAAGCCTATCGAGCTCCCGCCTATCGCTATGGGGAGGTCATCGATTATCTCAAGAGGTGGCACATCGATTATATAGATGAGGCCCTTAAGGCCCCAGACCATCTAGACCTCTCCTCCTGCATCGTCCTCCGAGACTATCAGAGGAGGGCCCTCGAGGCCTGGATAGCCTCTGGGAGGAGGGGGATCATCATCCTACCCACCGGATCCGGGAAGACCCAGATAGCTATTAAAGCCATTGAAATGCTTGGGGCTTCCACCCTCATAGTCGTCCCCACCCTTGTACTTGTAGAGCAATGGCGTAGGAAGCTGGAGGAGGCCTTCAGGATAGAGATAGGGATGGTTGGGGGAGGGAGGTATAAGGTAAAACCCCTCACGGTAGCGACATACGATTCAGCAAGCTTGAGGGCTGAGCAGCTCGGGGACAGGTTCTCAATGCTCGTCTTCGACGAGGTCCACCACCTCTCCGCCCCCACCTATAAAAGGATAGGGGAGATGTACCTCGCCCCCTATAGGATGGGGTTAACTGCAAGGCTTGAGAGTGTAGGACGCAACGATCTCGAGGCCTCAGAGCTGAGTGGTAAGGTGATCTTCGAGATGGCGGTTGAAGACCTCGCTGGCGTGCACCTCTCGGACTACACGATTAACACAATATATATACCATTATCCGAGCGGGAGGCCAAGGAATACGAGGCCAACTTCTCCATCTATAGAGATTATATAAGAAGGAAGGGTCTGGAGATGAGGAGCCAAGAGGATTTCCAGAGGTTCATAAAGCTGAGCGGCTTCGACCCCGAGGCCAGGAGGGCCCTCCTGGCCAGGAATAGGGCCATGGATATCGCCCTGAACTCCGAGGAGAAGATAAGGCACCTTAAGAGGATCCTAGAAGAGAACCCTAGAGAGAAGGTTTTGATATTCACCCAGCATAACAGCCTCGTCTACAGGATAAGCAGGGAGATGCTCATTCCAGCCATAACCCATCAGACCTCTCAGAGGGAGAGGGAGGAGATCCTCGAGAGGTTCAGGTCAGGCCAATATATGAGGGTGGTTACGAGCAGGATCCTCGAGGAGGGGGTCGACGTGCCCGACGCCTCCATAGCCATAATCCTAAGCGGGACCGGGAGCAGCAGGGAGTTCATTCAGCGTCTTGGGAGGATCCTGAGGAAGAGGGAGGGGAAGCACGCCAAGCTCTATGAACTCGTCTCTATGGGGACCGCGGAGACCCGCCTAAGCAGGAGGAGGAAGGCTTGATCCTCCCACCCGAACTCCTGAGGACGAGGATAAGCAGGGGAATCATAAGGCTCCTCTACGCAGGGGAGGAGTCACTGAGCCTCGCTAGGACCCTCATCGCGGTCTTCGAGGAGGCAGAGGAGAAGAAGAGGGGAGAGCTACAGGAGGCCCTCAGGAGATGCGAGGAGATCGGCTACGACTACAGGCTCGTGAGGGGCCTCGCCTCTATCCTTGAGGAGCACTGCACCTTCCAGGCCAGGGCGCTAGTCGACCCGGAAGAGGCGAGGAGAGCGGCCTTCGAGGAGGCTGGGAAGGAGCCGATTATCACCGATGAGCAGAGGTTTAGAGCCCTCATGAGGGCGGCGGAAAGGCTTGGGATCTCACCCAAGGACCTTGAGGAGAGCCTTTACGCAGATCTATGGGAGGAACAGACTCTAGCCGCCTTCGATGCCCCCGAACCCCTCGAGCTTCTCAGGAGCTACAACTTCTCCCTAACACTAACACTACTAGCCCAGGCTAGAAGGATAGAGGCTAGATTTAGGGGGAGGGATGATAGCCTTGAGCCTATTGGAAAGGGTCTGGGCCCATGCCTAGTGAAAGGTGAAGGAGGTTTATCCATTATAGTAGTTGAACCACTATCCTCCGCCAAGCCATCCGGGAGGCAGGCCTCAGAGCTCGAGGCCTTCCTATCGCGCATCATGCTCCAAGAAAGATGGAGGTTAATGGCCGAGGTGGAGTACCCACCTAGAACAAAGCTGAGAAGGTTCGAGGTGGTTCAAGAAATCCATGGAGAGATGATCACACCGAGAAATCTCAAGGAGAGAGTCGATCAATGGAGGACCCATTCCAGGCTTGAAGGCCACCGAGAAGATGGGATAGTGGTCGTTGAAGAACTCGCCTCCAAGCTAGGAACAACGGAGAAAGAGGCGAAGAGAATTCTGAGAGAGAGGAATAAGAGTTACATCGATATCGGAGGGGTCTATATAACGCCCGAGAAACTTGATATATTGGAGTCGCACCTGGGAGGATCTCAGAGCCTGAGCCTCTCCAAGGCCATGTCCTTTTTGAGGGGGCTGGGATGCAGGAGGCCGATTCAGGTCTTGGAAGCACTTGGTTACACGGTGGAATGGGATGAGAGCCTGAAGGACGGCAGGGTTTACAAACCTGGAAAGAGACAGTCTCCCTAACCAAGATGATGAATCGTCTAGGATACTATCAATTTCAGGAGAGATAAATAGGCCTATCCCCGAATCTCCTAATAAAAATCAATAAAAATCAAGTTTCCCCTCTTCAGCAACAGCTTAATATCTAACCTCTCCTAAGTTCTGGGGGATGGATTACTGGGAACTCCAAGGGGCTACAACCGTAGGTCTTGTATGTAGGGATGGGGTGATCCTAGCCTCCGAGAAGAGGGTGAGCTGGGGCCACCTGGTCATGAGCCGATCTGGTAAGAAGGTCTTCAAGATAGCCCCCAACATAGGCCTCGCCTTCGCAGGATTAGTATCGGATATGCAGGCCCTAACCAGGGAGGCATCGGCCTACACGGCCCTATACAGGTTGGAGAACAATAGGCCGATCCCCGTGAGGGCCCTCGCAAAGCTGATAGCCAACATCCTCTTCGAACGCCGCCTCTTCCCCCTCCTCATGGAGACCCTCGTCGGCGGATTGGATGAGGAAGGCCCCGCGGTCTACTCGCTGGATCCCCTCGGCAGTGTGATCCCAGACAAGTTCGTCTCCGTCGGCTCTGGCGCAGCCATAGCAATGGGCCTCCTGGAGGCCAACTATAGGGACGGCCTCACCCTAGAGGAGGGGGCTGCCTTGGCTCTCCAGGCCATCAAGTCCGCCGCCGCTAGGGACGCTGTCAGCGGCGACGGCGTGGACATGCTCATCATCAGCGAGAAGGGGATAGAGGAGAGGACCTACCCCCTAAGATAAACCTATACCAGTTGAAGGATCCGCTGAACAGCGGGTTTCTGGAGGCTGGTCTAGAAAGGCTTAAGAGGCTGGCTAAGAGCCATCTCGAGATCCTCTATAAACCTCACCAGTTTCTCCTTATGGATGCTCGCTCCACTCGCCCTATCATGGCCCCCTCCAAATCCTCCATGCCTCATAGCAACCTCCCTGGTGATCTCACCAAGGTGGAGGCCTATCCCCCTCCTACCTCTGATGGAGATGTTAACCCTCCCACCTATGGCGGGCTTATAGCTGACGCCGACATCGACATCTAGGACATCGAGGATCAGGTTTGCCACAGCCCCTGTAGAAGGCTCATCGGACGCGTCGAAATAGGCCAGCCTCCCCAGCCTGACCGCCTTACTCTGGATCTCCTCCATTAGTGAAGCCATATGCTCTAGGTGGGATACCGCCGCCTCGACCAAGCCGGATATTCTATGTGGAATAATATATCTACCGAGTTCCTCAACCACCCTCTGCCTGAAATCATTGGAGGTGATCCTGAAGAGGGCGTGAGTTAGGATTAGAGCCTCATGCTCCAGGATTTGGCGGTCGAACATCGAGATGATCCTGGAGGCTATAGGCCCATCCTCAAACTGGTCTGATACTGCCGCGTAGGCTGCAAGCCTAGCCCCCTCCCTCCCCAACTCCACCTTATTTTGATCGTAGAGTAGGACACTGGCACAGTCCTTTGAGCTGTAGACCACTTGAACCCCTGACCTCTCCAACCTCCTAAGCAGAGCCTCGGCGGTGGGGTGATGATCCACTATTATAACCCTCGCGAACTCCGCTATTCTCAATATCTCCCCTATGAGTTCATCTCTCACACATAGGTCGCAGATATAGAGCTCCTCAGTAGGGTAGTTCACATCTATGAGGGCTCCCTTAAACTCTTCATAGGTCACAAGAATCGGCTTTGCACCTCTAAGGTTTGCCAATAGGGCGGCGCATATCAGCCCATCAGCGTCCTCACCATGAGATATGCAGACTATATGATCCCCATGCATCAGCAAAACTCCGTTCGATCGAATATAAACCATGATCATCCATACATCCTTGCTGAACGACTTTGAAGAATCGTGGAGTTTAAAGGCCTCAGATGTAGGTCTGGATGGGCCTCCATTACGTTTGGTTAAACTGATTTTATTCCCAACAACCATATATGAAATTTATCTAGGATAAATTTTGACAATAATTCGTATCATCTCTTCACATTCCTAAGGGAGAATTCTCTGCAATCATCCATATATCCCATGAATTCAACCCCGAAGATAGAGAACGTGAAGTTCGAAGCCTCCCAAAGGCCTAGTTTTCAAGGAACTTGATAGCCACTCGGGGGATCGGAGAATAGTCCTTCTCCCGTTGGGTTGGCTCTTCTTCCATGCTTAGCTGCCTATTTCGGGTTTCCAGATAATTGTAATAGCCACGCCATTACTATCCCTCCTTCATCAAAGCTTGCCATGATGATGTGAGACTTGTCTTAGGAGCCTGTTAATGGTCTGAACTCCAAGTTTTATTATAGTTTTCTCGTTCTTGATTTATCTTCCAACATCCATATATATGCATAACTTGATTTTTCTCTTTCTTGATTTATCCTGATTAAGTCAATTGTATTTACGAGTCTAAAACATTGATCCTTTGATGGATTTTATGGAAGATCCTATAGGTAAAGATCCCTAGCTTCCATTACTTTTCAGGTTCATCTTCGTTGCCCCCAGGGGTCTATGATACCGTGATGGTGAATGTCGTTGGTGGAGCTAATGCTGTCGGTGTGGTCAGGCTGCTCCATACGTAGATGGTGACGGTGTATGTTCCGGCCGGCAGTCCCAGGAAGGCCACTGGGACGGGCTTCGTTGCTCCAGCCTTTACATCTGCGAGGGTTGTACCAAGGGCCACAATCCTTCCAGTGGCATCCTTGATCTGGGCGATCACATAGGTGC
>JAGTQJ010000005.1 GCA_018396515.1 Candidatus Bathyarchaeota archaeon
GAGGAGGTCCGGAGGGTGGCGGAGGCCGTTGGAAGGATAGAGCTGAGGGGGGAGACCATAGAGGCGATTAGGAGGGGGAGGGTGGAGAAGGGGGATCCCCTCTCAGCGGCCGAGGTGGCTGGGATAATGGCCGCTAAGAGGACGCCTGAGCTCATACCCCTATGCCATCAGATACCGTTATCCTCCGTCGAACTCGACTTCCATTTGGGAGAGGGCTTCGTGGAGGCCAGGTGCACCGTGAAGGCCGACTACAAGACCGGGGTGGAGATGGAGGCCCTAACGGGGGTCGCAGCAGCCCTCCTGACCATCTGGGACATGGTCAAGTACCTGGAGAAGGACGAGGAGGGCCAGTACCCATCGACGGTGATAAGGGAGATCAGGGTTGTGGAGAAGAGGAAGGGCTGAGAGGGATGGAGGAGCATAGGAGGGATCAGAGGGTCGAGGCCACCTGCGCCGTTATCGTGACCAGCGACGCCAGGAGGCCTGAGACGGATGAGACCGGTAGGGAGGCGATCAGGATCCTCGAGGAGGCCGGCCACAGGGTGGAAACCTATATGATACTGAGGAACGAGGTAGAGGAGATCAGGAAGGCGGTATCGGAACTTATAGGTAGAGATGAGATACAGGTGGTCATAACTAGCGGGGGAACCGGGATAAGCAGCAGGGACAAAACGATAGATGCGGTCCAACCGATCCTGGAGAAACGGATCGACGGGTTCGGAGAGCTTTTCAGGAGGCTGAGCTATGAGGAGATAGGGGAGGCAGCCATCCTCAGCAGGGCAACGGCGGGCATAGCAAAGGGGAAGCTCATAGTCTGCCTCCCCGGATCGAGGAAGGCCATGGAGCTGGGCCTGAAGAGGATAATAATCCCAGCCCTAGGCCACATCCTATGGGAGGCGAGTAGGTGAGATGATGAGACCCTTCAAACGCCTACTCTCGAGAGAGGAGGCCCTGGCCATAATATCGGCCAACGTGAGACGCATAGAGAGGGTTGAGAGGATCCCCATAGAGGCCTCTGCGGGAAGGGTTCTAGCTGAGGATATCTCGGCAGACCTCAACGTTCCACCTTTCAGCAGGGCCGCGATGGATGGATACGCCGTCAGGGCGGAGGAAACATACGGAGCCGCCACATACGCCCCGAAGAGGCTGAGGCTCATAGGAAGGCAGAACGCCGGAGAGTGGTTCGAGGGGGAGGTAGGCCAGGGAGAATGTCTAGAGGTTGCAACTGGAAGCCCCATACCAAGGGGCAGCGACGCCGTAGTCCCAATGGAATACACAGGGCTGATAGGCGACATCGTGGAGGTGAGGAGGCCGGTCCACCCCGGGGCCAACATCTCGCCCGAGGGAGAAGACATAAAGATGGGTGAGACAATCTTGAGGCGGGGGGAGATCCTAACCCCCGGAAAGGTGGGAGCCCTCGCAGCTCTGGGAAGAGACTCTATACTAGTCTACTCAAAGCCCAACGTCGCGGTCATCCCGACAGGCTCAGAGGTGAGGCCCCCCGGCAGCCCACTGGGGAGGGGGGAGGTCTACGACACCAACTCCTACACCCTCTCCGCCCTCATATCAGCCCATGGATGCGTCCCTAAAAGACTCCAAGTGGTCCCAGACGAGCCCGAAGCCATTAGAGCAGCCCTCAGGATGGGGCTAGACCAAGACCTCGTAGTCTTCACAGGAGGAAGCTCCGTCGGAACCAGAGACCTGCTAGCCGAGGCCGTTGAGGAGGTGGGGAGGGTCCTATTCCACGGCCTCCAGGTGAAGCCCGGGAAGCCCACCCTCTTCGGCATCGTGGAGGATAAGCCAGTCTTCGGGATGCCGGGATACCCAACCTCATGCCTCAGCAATGCCTACATATTCCTCATCCCAGCCCTCAGAATCCTCGCGGGGCTTCCCCCATACGAGCCGAGAAGGGTGAGGGGGAGGATGGCTGAGAGGGTTGTCGCCTCAACGGGAAGGGAACAGTTCCTCACGGTAAGGGTCAGAGACGGGCTTATATACCCAGCCTTCAAGGAGTCAGGAGCCATAACGAGCATAGCCCAAGCCGACGGATACACGATAATCCCGATAAACGCCGATGTCATAGAAGAGGGGGAAGAGGTGACAGTCACCCTCTTTGAATAAGAAGATATAGAAGCTTATTTAAAAATCAAAGAGATAACTTAAACTTCGATAATTTTGAATCCAATCTTTTTCCATTAAATAGACTCCATTAGATGATTTAGATTATATTAATTCATAAAAGATCTATGATTGATCTATGAATTAAAAAAATTTTTGATTTCATTAGCTTCTTTTCTTCCTCTAATGCATATATTTTTATTATTGATCTAATACTTGGTTTTCTTTTAACATAACTAATAACCTCCTCAATAAATTTCTCAATTTTATTTACACCACTTTTTTCCGCAAAATCATATATCTTTAAGTCATCAACAATCCAGTATCTATGAACGATTATATTTCTAAGACTTACAAGGCCTGCCATGGACTGCGCGGTGTCAGCTCCTATAACTCCTCTTACGGCTAGTCTTATGAATGCCTCGCGAAAGAACCTTGGGATTCATCAAAATCCTTCTCGAGTATCGCCACGCAAGGTCAGCAGAGATTCGACGAGCATAACGATGGAGTATCTCAGGCTATACCTCGCCCTCCTGCACCTGATAAAATCATCCCTCCCCATCGAGATGATGCTCTTAGACTCCTCTAAGGCCTCATGGGCCTCCTCGACAATCCTCGTTATGATATCTCTATCTACCCCAGTCATATCTCTCCACCTTTAAAACGGGTATGAAGCCATTATTTATGCTGATCATGAGAGCCCTCAGGGATTGGGATTAGATTGAGATGACACTGCACCCTTATAAGCTCAAACATAGCATTATTAAATGTTCGCAAGAGTTTCAAAATCTGATTATGGATACTCAATTACTGTAAACCATATGATGTTGGAAATTACTGTAACTCCCTTCTGAAAATGGGGTTTACCGAGCGTGAGGGGAACCCCTTAGCTGCTCGACGGCCTTAGAGGCGCTAAGATCGTCCCCATAAGGTTTTTCTTATACCCTGATGCTTCTCACCTGGAGGTTTGTCGGATAGGCAACTGCTGGTCAGCAAGATCGAGAACGGGATTGTGATAGACCACATCCCCGCCGGGAAGGCCTTTCTCGTCCTCAAGCTCCTCAGGCTCGACCCCTCCGCCAGGGTTCTCATAGCCTTAAACGTGGATAGCAGGCGTCTGGGGGTGAAGGACATAGTCAAGGTGGAGGGGTCTTATCTAACATCGAGGGAGATAGAGCTCATCGCCCTCGTGGCACCCAACGCGACGCTAAACATCATAGAGGGGTGGAAGATAAAGGAGAAGAGGCCCATAGGGGTTCCGGAGGTGGTGAGGGGGGTCTTCACATGCCCTAATCCCCTATGCCCCACGAACTCCAAGTACTCCCCACCGAGGCCGATCTTCAGGGTGGAGGCTGGGGATAGGATAGAGGCCTTGAGGCTCCACTGCAAGGACTGCGGCTCCACCCTATACTACGGCTCCATCATCGAGCAGATCGATAGGGGGACCATAAGCCTAGAGGGGGGCGGCCTTGTCTCGAAGGGGAAGATTGAGAGGGTCTTCTTGGACCTCCTCCTCAGGAAGGGGGCCCTACGCCTTCCCCCCAGCGCGAGGGAGCCCTTCATATTGAAGAGTGGGCGCCCCTCCCCCTACTTCATAAACTTGGGAGTTCTCACGGATGGGGAGAGCCTGGCCACATTGAAGTGGGCCTTCGCCAGCTATATAGCCCTCCTGCTGGAGCAGGGAGAGATCGAGGACTTCGAGTACATATTCGGCCCGAGCTATAAGGGGATAAGCCTGGCAGCATTGGCCTGTGAGGGGCTGAACGAGCTCTACGGGATGGATAAGCGTTACATGTATGACAGGAAGGAGGAGAAGGCCTATGGAGACACCTCAGCGGATAGGGTGATCGTGGGAGCTGGGTTCTTCAAGCCCGGCCAGAGGATACTGGTAGTCGACGACACCATAACCACCGGGGCTACAAAGATGGACACCTTCGAGAAGCTGAAGCTCCTAGGGCCCCATAAGGTCGTAGGCCTAGTCGTGGCGGTAGACAGGCAGGAACGGATGGGGGACGCTGAGAGGGTGGAGGAGAAGGGGGCTGCGGAGTACATAGAGGAGGAGATGGGGGTCAAGGTCTACTCGATACAGAACGTTGAGGGGATCTACAGGATCATTAAGGATAGCCTCGACGAGGAGATGAGGCGCCTCTGGATCGAATACTACGCCAAATATGGAACCACAACCCTAGAATAGGTTACTAATCTGAAGAAGGGTCTAGATAAGCAGTTTCAACTCTATCAATCCCGTTTCAACATAAAAAATAGGATGATTTATGAAATGATGCTAGGTTCTCACTTCTTAGTGGTTATTGTGTACTTGCATCCTAATGGCGCTAGGGCCTCATCTATCTTCTGTATGAGCCTATTAAGCTCCTCCATGGTCGGCTCCTTAAACCACTCGAAGAAGAAGTCATACTCTCCCAGAAGCTCGCCAGACTTGCTTATCAGCTTTCCGCACCGCTCCACTGGAACCTCTATTCCAAGGGTGGTGCCGAAGTAGGCGGCGACGCCCGTCTCCGTGCTGAACATGGGGAGCTCCTGGGCGATGATGGTATCCATGATGCAGACCTCGGGCATCTCCACGGCTATCTTCTCAAGCGCCTTAATGGCCTCCAGGATGGGGGGACCATAAATCTTTATGTAGCTCCTCATCCAAAATCTCCTCCAAGAAATTAGAGTTATATGTTAATAAATATTTATATGATTTCCCTAGAGCCCAGCTACGGGGAACCCTTTCACAGAGGATAGAGAGGTTGCTCTGGACCCCATCGCCCCAGAGTTCTGCCACATCGACCGGCTCATCCCCTGGTGTGAGGACCTCCCCTTAACCCCTTTCCATGACCCCTGAGATGAATAGATTTATAGTTGGTTCATTAAACTCTAGGAGAGGCTTGAGGGGTTCACCTAATGGTCTATGACTTCTTGACCCTCGACGATGTCAAGGTCGAGGGGAAGAGGGTCTTCCTCAGGGTTGATATCAACTCCCCCCTCGACCCCTCCACCAGGAGGATCCTCGACGACTCCAGGATAAGGGCTGTTGTGGAAACCCTTAGAGACTTGAAGGGGGCTAGGGTGGTCCTCGGAGCCCACCAGAGCCGCCCTGGAAGCTACGACTTCACCTCCCTAGAGCCCCATACAAGGGTCCTCCAGATGTACCATGGAGGTAAGGTGACCTTCATAGACGACATAATAGGGCCCAGGGCGAGGAGGGCGATAGAGGCCCTGAAACCGGGAGAGGTGCTTGTCCTGGACAACCTGAGGATGCTGCCCGAGGAGAATAAGAGCATGCCCCCGGAGGAGCTCGCGAAGACCGAGCTGGTCAGGACCCTCGCCCCCTACTTCGACCTGGTGGTGAATGACGCCTTCGCAGCCGGCCACAGGAGCCAGCCAAGCCTAGTCGGCTTCGGGGAGGTCCTTCCGATGGTGGCAGGGAGGCTCATGGAGAAGGAGTTGAACGCCCTCAACAGGGTTCTGGAACGCCCCTCCAGGCCCTGCATATTCGTCTTGGGCGGCGCTAAGGTGGAGGACAGGCTCCCGGTGATCAGGAGGGTGCTGAGGGACGGAATAGCCGACAAGGTTCTGCTCGGAGGCTTGGTTCAGGATCCCTTCCAGATGGCCACGGGCCGAATGTCCAAGAGATTTGAATCCTTAGATGAGAAGGGCAGGGCCCATGTTAAGGAGGCCGCAGAGCTCCTTGAGAGATATGGAGAGCATATAGAACTCCCGGTTGACCTCGCCCTAGATGTGAGGGGTGAGAGGGTCGAGGTGAGCGTGGAGAAGCTGACAGGAGAGACAAACATATACGATGTGGGCCTCAACACGATAGCCCGATTCTGCCATTATGTAAAGACCGCCGGAACCGTCGTCGCTGAGGGGCCTCTGGGGATGTTCGAGAGGAGGGGGTTCGACATAGGAACCAAGGAGCTGCTCAGGGCCATGGCCGAGGCGAAGGGATTCACACTTGTAGGCGGGGGGCACCTCGGCTCCATGGCCTCCATGCTGGACCTAGAGAGCCGAATGGGACATGTCAGCACAGGGGGAGGGGCCATGCTCACCCTCCTAGCCGGAGAGACTATGCCTGTCATAGAGGCCCTGGAGAGGGCGAAGAAGAAGTATGGAGCCATCATAACCCGTTAAGGTTAAAAAATCCCTCGGCCCCTAAAGTGACGGGGGCCGTGGTCCAGCTTGGTCTAAGATGCGCGGCTTGGGCCCGCGAGGTCCCCGGTTCGAATCCGGGCGGCCCCACCTTCAGAGTTGAGACCTCGATATTCCCGAATTTAATGCCAATTTGGATCTTGAGTTCTGGGTTCGTCTAGGGCTGCAGAGGTTGAAAGTCCAGCCGTTCGGATCAGGAACAGGATGAGGAACATCCAGATGGATAGGCCCAAAGATATGACGGAGGCGAGGACCACCGACTCCAGTGGGCTGGACCTCGTGTTTGGAGACCTGAGCTTCAGCAGGAAGGATTGGGGTCCGTTGTCGAGGCTATAGGTTAATCCAGCCACATAAACGCAGTCTCCATCCACTGCGACCGCTCGGGCCAGATCCCATCCAGCCCCTCCCCAAGTCATGTTCCAGAGGGGTGCCCCATCAAGGTCGAACTTTATCAATAGGGCATCCGATGAACCCAGCTCAAGGGTGTGGCCTACCGCGTAGAC
Organism: Candidatus Bathyarchaeota archaeon; assembly: GCA_018396515.1. Classification (GTDB taxonomy): domain Archaea; phylum Thermoproteota; class Bathyarchaeia; order TCS64; family TCS64; genus JAGTRB01. The sequence goes on from JAGTQJ010000005.1 coordinate 6,777, forward strand.
ATAGTCTCCCCCGGCTGCCACAGCCCAGGCATAGTCCTCGTAATCCCCTCCAAGGATACAGCTGGATTTGAGGTCTCCCTCCTCATCATACACCAGAAGAACCACATCTGCGGCCCTTGAGGGGGCTTGGGTGAAGCCCACCATGTAGATACGCCCCCTATAGCTGGTGAGAGACCAGCAGTAATTCTCAACCCCTGCCCCCCAGACCCTGCTCCAGATGATCCTCCCACCATAGTCGAGCTTCGTGAGAAAGAACTCGGTCTTCCTGGGCCTATGGGGCTCAAGGGATTGAACCAACCTTGTCCCGCCCAGGTAGATGCCCCCATCCAAGGCCAAGGCCCAGCAGTAGTCGGCCTTACCCCCACCGCTCCAGCTCCACTCCAAGAAGCCTTCTGGATCATATTTTAGGAGGAAGGGGCTTGTGGGGGTTGGGGGCAATCCTCCAACATAGCCCGAGACGTATATGGCTCCCGCCTCATCTAGGGAGACCGCCCTCCCGCTGGTTCCCTCCACCCCCCTCCAGACCCTAGCCCAGAGGAGGACGCCGTCGGAGTCGTAACTAAGGAGCACTGACCAAGCCCTGCCACTAACCGCGGTAAGGCCCGCGATATAGATGTTCCCCTTTGAGGTGGCTATATCACCTGCGAAGTCATAGGAGGACCCTCCCCAAATCCTGCTCCAGAGCAGCTCACCGCTTGGAGAGTACTTCAAAAGGTATATGTCCTCCCTACCCGAGCCATAGCTCGTGGTGGAGCCGGCCACGTAGATCCCCTCTCCATCGACCGCGACACCCCTGGGATACTCACTGCCAGCCCCACCCCAGAAGGCCACCCACTCAATGATGTAGGAGTAAGGCCGCCTCTCAGCAACCCCCTTCTCAAAGAGCCAGAGACCGATGAGGGATAATTCGGATAAGGAGAGGGCTAAGAGGATTAACAGAGGAGTCTTAAAAAGATCTCTACGACTTAACGAGTTTCCCCCAAGCGCAGCAGCTTCCGTGAAGGATTCGAGCCCGATGGTTAAAAGGCTTAGCCTCATTTCTAAATATATATGAAGAGAAAGTCGTCCTCTAACGATTAAAGTTTGGATGAACCACCGAGCCTAGCATCAGATTATCCTCATGCCCTGAAAGGACAATTGGAGAAGATTTCAAATTAATGATGGGGTAGGCAGAGGTTATATCGGGCTCTCCCCCCTAAAATTATAAATCCTCCCGTTCGATCCCCTATCTTAGCCGGGTTGGCTGAGTGGTGTAGGCGGCTGCCTGCAGAGCAGCTTCACGGGGGTTCGAATCCCTCACCCGGCTCTAAACCATAAGTGTAAAGGCCCTCATATTCAAAAATCTCTTGATGGATGCGGGATCGATATTCGCGCTTCCAGTTCTCATTGAAGTATCCTCTCACCGCCTTCCTTCTTATTCATGGCCTTCTACTCGATGCAAGGAGGCGATGCCTTCGGCGGATGAAAAGTGATCGAACGCCTAAAGCATGGGAGGGCAGCGAAGGACAGCAAGCTCAGAAGCAACTCATTCAACGTCAGCTCCTCCAACTTCAAGTATTCTCGTTATCGCACTCGTTATCGCACGGCATCCCCTGTTTGGAGGACTTCCGAAGCTGTCCTCTAGCCTATATGGACATTAACAGTGCTTCCACAACTTTCAAGCGCTTTTCGATGGGGTCTGGGGCTACTCCCAGCTGCTCCATCGTAACCGACCCCAGCAACGAAGTTTCCCCAACACCGAAGACCACCGGGGTCGCCGTCGCTCTAAATCCATCTGTTTCTATGCCGGCCTCCCCGAGGGGCCTCTCCAAAACCCTCCCATCCGCCAACCTAAGCCTGACGAGCCTTATGCTGGGGATATCGAGTTTTTTCAGCATCTCCTCCGGAAGAACGGTATATGTTGCGCCTGTATCCACCAGCAGCTCAACATCGGCCTTCCTCGACGGGTTATGAGGGTTCCACACAGTGGCCCTAACGCTGAAAACACCCAAACCCTTAACCTCACGCACCACACGACCATACATGGACTTAAACTTTAGCACCCCCAGCTTTAGTCGGCGTGTGCGGTCGAATGAACGCAGTTTAGCTTGGAGGCCGTTTCCATCTGTGATCACCATTTCCACTAAAATTCTCTCCTGATATTATAGATAACTCATCAAAGAACATTTCTAACAATCTAGAGATTCAATCTAAAAATAATTCTTAATGTTAATAAAATGATATGTATATATGAAGTTTCAGTCACCTTTCCCAGATGTTTTCCTTTTTTTTGTCTTTTTACCTCCATTCTTATTGGGAATCCTTTCACCGTTAGGGAGGCTCCACTGGGCTATCTCAGCCCCTTCAGCATGCGCACGTCCGCGTACTGCCTAACCGTCTCATCGACCAGCCCCACCCTCAAGGTCTCATCCTTGGAGAAGAGCAGCCTCCCCCTCGTGAGGACGTGGTGTTTAAACGGTAGCGGGGCCCTATTCAACACATGCAGGTCGATTGCGGTTTTGAGGCTGGCTTCAAGCCTCGCCGAAAGCTCGACCTCATGGCTGAAGGCGTCTCGTGGATCTGAAATCCAAACAGCCACGTCGATATCTCTGAAGACCTCCATCTCGATGAAGCCTCCGTGAACATAGGCGAAAACCACGCCATCAACCCTTTCAAGCTCCTTCATCAAACTATCAAGCAACCTTTCTTTCTCATTAGCATCTAACTTACGATATCTAAACTCAGGATCAGCGGGTTTAGCTAACCCGTCCATGTTTCTCTCCGCTCTTCATAACTTTCTAACATAAGTTACAAATTCTTCGAAGTCTTTTAAGCCTTTCTTAATGCTTTCGTACACCTTTTCATCCATTATTGTCCAATACCTATGAACCAGAAGGTTTCTAAGCCTCGCAGCCGAGGCCAGCTTAGAAGCCAGATCGCCGGGTAAAACCCCCTTCGATCCAAGCCTCATGAAGCACTCAGGGAATCCCTCAGCCGTTTCATGGTAAACACTCAAGAGTATGCGCATGCAAATGCTCGCCGCGGCTTCAACGAGCTGAATGACCAGGTACCTGATCGAGAGCCTCTCGTAAATCGATAAAGCTTTGAAATCCCTTTTCACAAGGTTGGTGAGAAGCTGCAAAGCATCGTTGATCTCCCTGATCCTGGCCTCAACGGACTCGTCAACAGACACGCCCAAATGATCACCCTTCAAGAAACCCTTGCCCATCCCTAACAGCTTCTTCTATTAATACTCTTTTCCTTGTAGGTTGAAAGTATGACCGAGATCTTCACAGATAGAACCCTTCCTCATCGTATGCTGGTATGAGTATGGAAACTTTCGGCCTTTGGATGCCCATAGCTTCGCCTCCGAGATCCTGTAGCCCTTCCCTTCAACATACGCCTCAGAACCCCTTAGGAAGACAAGGTTCAGCCCTTCGTTATGTCGGTCTTGGAGACTGCTTCAAGCAAGCTCCAAGGCCACGTCTTCCATTGGGTGTTGCCTACATCACCCAGGTGGTCAAATAGATGGCCGACGGCTACGACTCAACCCAGTTCAACGAGGATGTTCAACGCCTTAGGGTGGGTCTTGATGATACCTCATTCAGAAGGTTCTTCGCACTCTCGGCGAACCCGTCGCTGTATATTATAACTCCCTCTTTAAGGGCCTCGTGAATGAATGGGTTGCCCCTCCTCAACTCCTCCATGAACTCCTCCGGATAGTACCCTATCGCCATCAGTTTTTTGAGGTGATAAAGGGATGATAAGCTCCTCCTCTCGATGAGCTTCTTAGGGAGGTTTTCAGCTATCAGGATCACATCGATATCGCTTTCCTCTGTGAAGTCGCCCCTGGCATAGGAGCCGAAGAGTATTAGAGCCCTAGGTTTCAGTGGTTTAACTCTATCCAGAAAGCTCTCAAGCTTCTCGTAAGCCTCTCTTCTAAGCCTCTCCTTCGGCAACAATCCTTCTCATCTCATCCAGGATGGAGGCCGCCATGTCAAGAGCCACCCTCGCCTGACTCTCCGTGAAGTGCCTCTTGGCTGGGCCGCTGGCGAAGGCATTGGCATACCTGGTTGGTATGTAGTACTGGTTGAGTATCCTAGCGGATTCCCTGAAGGCTTCAAACCTAGGATCCGTGGATGATAGCTCATCGAGTAGATCTAACAACGAGTGCCCCCTCCTATCCAATCCATAGAAGCTTAGAGCAGCTTTGAATGCCAACCCGGCGGCCTGCTGGCAATTGAAGCAGACCTTTGACCACCTGTCCGTCCCATAGAGATCCCTGGCCGCCCCCAGGAAGTCTCTGCATCCTCTATGAGATCCCTCGCCCTGCTGACCATCATGGATCAACTGTAAAGGAACATTAAAGAAGTTTTCTGGTTAGGGTTTTCATGAGATCATGACCATTTCATAGCTCTTCAGAACTAGTGATAGATTATTCAATTCAGCATAATTATTTATGTTTTTTACTTTATTTATCTCTTTCATCTCAATTATTTTACTAATATTCATGGGACTAAACTATTAGCTCCCCAGTTTTATATGCCCATCATATCTCTTTTCATTATTAAATTAGTCATAAAAATAATGGATCGATTTTTTACTATGTTTTTCATTACTGCTTTGGAAGTCTGCTGACCTTATACTTTCTCATGACCAGTCTATATAGTGATTTGCTGAACTCCTCCGGCCATGTGAATCTCTTATTTATTAGTTGGACCATCTCCCTCCCCAGCTCCCATGCTGACTTCATCGCCCTCTCATCCCTTCTTATCTCTCCAGGCTCGTATCCGAGGCCGTCTATGGTGTCGGCCAGGATCATGCGGTGGCTCCTCAGGGCCTCGATGATGACATCAAGGGCCCTGGTCTTCCCCTGCCTTCCAGCAACTACCACTGCGGCTCCTACCTTGTTCATCAGCCTCTTCTCCGGATACTGGAGGGCGTACAGCCTGTCTAAGAAGGTCTTAGCCTGGCCTGTGACAGACCAGAACCAGACGGGGGAGCCCATAACTATCCCGTCCGCCTCCTCAAGCTTCCTGTATATAGGCTGCATATCATCCTGGATGTGGCACCGCCCCTCCTCCTCACACCTTCCGCAGGCGTCGCAGAACTCTATCCTCTTATCCGCGAGGGTTATAAGCTCAGTCTCAGCCCCCTCACTTTGAGCCCCGGTGAGAACCTCCCCCACCAATATCTCGGTGTTTCCACCCCTTCTAGGACTACAGACAACGCCCACAACCTTCAAAGGTCATCCCCCATATAGGCTGAAAAGTAGGACTTACTTGAAAAGCTTCTTATATTCATAGACGATCTTTATTTTAGGATTCGACTATTTAATCTTGCTTAGGTAAGATCGTTAAGATTAACTCGTTACCTTCTCCAGAAATCCTCTGGTGATGCTTTCTTGGCTCGATTGTGGGGACATACTGCTATGTATGTGCTGCAGTCAACACCGCCTCCACAACAGAGCGGATAGCACTTCTCCCCGTCCACATGCCATTTAAAGGTTCCAGGGGTATCGCTCTTGCTGGTTGGATTCGAACTTGGCTCAAGGTCTATGCCTGGGCCCCTAGCCTCACAAGCCTAACCGCAGGCCCTGCAGCTCCTACAGGTCTCCGTAACCCGCGGTCTGTGGGCTGGTCTGCCTTCAGGAGAGAGTTGCCCTCGGTTATCCCGGTCAGGGAGGGTACTGTGGAAGGCGGCTGCCCTCTTCACCACCCCAGCATCTCCTCTCATCATCAATGCCCAACCTCAAGGTTCGCCTATCCCGTAGTAAGCTGGTTCCTTTAGTTTGCTCAAGCTGTCCACAGCTCGTCCACTCCGTCCATGCCTCCCGCCTCCTCGTCTTGTGAGCTCCTTTAGACAGCAGATATAAGGTGATTTTAGTTATATATAAAATCGTGTCATTTTTAAAACCTCAGTAAAAACACATATATTGGCTTCTTTATGATGTCAGAAATTTTTTAGTCTTTAAAATACATTCTCTTATTAAAGAAAAACATAGTGGATGATATTATTTCTAAAGTCTGATGGAGCTATTCTGTTAGATCCATGAGTAGATCCTTAACCGGCTTCTCCAGTGCACCTCTTATATTATTTATAACTTTCCTACCTTCCTCTGTTATTGAATAGTGTTTTAGTTTTCTTCTGCCTTTCTGTATCCATTCCCCTATTATCAGCCTCTTCCTCTCCAGCTCATATAAAAGGGGATATATGGCCCCGGGGGTATAGGGATGTCCCGTTATCCTCCTCATCTCCTTTGTCAACCTGTATCCTGACATCCCCTCTCTTAGGAGGAGCCATAGTATTATGGCCCTGCTCAGCCCTCTGATGGTCGCCCTTATGAGCTCCTCCTCCCCGTTCAACCCTAAGACCTCATGGATAAAGCATCTATCCGGAGAAATGGGAGATGGAGGCGGTTATTAAATATATAACCTTAAGAATTGAAGATTTATTACCCCGTTTCTAGCACTTTATTTGAACACCTGAGATGGTTCAGATCTATCAGTCCTTCCTAAGGAGCCTTCATGGGCCCATAATCCTGTGGCTCCTATCCCTTAGCCCTAGACACGGCTATGGGATCATAAAGGAGATCAAGAAGCTGACAGGGGGAGGCGCTGGGTCGAACACCGTATATCCGTACCTCCACAGGCTGGAAAAGGAGGGATTCATAGTCGGGGAGTGGGTTGAGATGGGGGGGAGGAGGGTGAAGAGGTACTCCTTGACGAAGAGGGGTGAAGCCCTCCTGATGAGGATTAGAGAGTTCTTTGGGAGGCAGATAAGGGAACTCATCACCTATCTTTTACATGAGGGTGTTGAGCATCCATAGGCACCTGTGGGGTAGAACTCCCTTGGAAATATTTTTATAGCTCCAATATTTTGAATTTTGATATATTCTAGCCTTGTTGGGGTAATCTCCATGGGACGAGGTAGCAGAATCGTCCTGACGGCTGATAGAACCCTAATGAGCGGATATAATGGTCACATCTTCCTTGGCTTCAGCGCCTGCGTCCCGAGGGGGCTTATCCCTGACAGGCTCTACTTCTCCCTCTTCTGCCCCCCGGTGGAGGCGGAGAGGGATGGCTCGGCAAGGTTCGCCCCATGTGGAACCCGGAAGATCGAGGCAGCCCTCCTGGACTATGGGTTCAGGAGGGAGGATGTGATCGTGGCCCATCCTGAACATCTCGGGAAGGCGGTGGGCCCGGAGACCAAGGTACTGGGGATCACCGAGAATGACCCTCTGGGGATAGGCCCTGCCACCTCCACCTTCACCCAGCTCTTCGGAGGTGAGGCCTACATGGCCCTAAAGTTCAGGGAACTCCTTGGGCATCCATCCATAAAGCGTTATAGGCCTAGAATAATAGTGGGGGGGCCAGGGGCATGGCAGATCGATGAGGAGGTTAGGAGGAGCCTTGGAATAGACTGCGTGGTTATAGGGGAGGGTGAAAAGGTGGTAGGACCATTGTTCGAGAAGGCGGTGAGGGGGGAGAGGATCCCCGAGAGGGTGGAGGGGGAGCCCGTGGAGGCTGAGAGGATACCGGTGATCAGGGGGCCCACCATAAACGGTATAGTAGAGATAGCGAGGGGGTGTGGAAGGGGATGCTCCTTCTGCATCCCCACACTCCAGAACTACCGGTGCCGATCCATAGAGCACATCCTAAAGGAGGTCGAGGTGAACATGAGGGCCGGGAAGGATCCCTTGCTACACGCCGAGGACGTGCTGAGATATGGGGCGAGGGGGCTGGAGATAAACAGGGAAGCCGTCCTCAAACTCTTCAAGACGGTTAAGGGCTATCCGGGAGTGGAGAACGTTGGGATAAGCCACTTCGCCCTCTCATCGGTAGCCGCCGACCCCGACCTGGTCATGGAGATATCGAGGATTCTGGGAGCCGGCGAGAGAGGTAGATTCATAGGTGGACAGACGGGCATAGAGACGGGGAGCCCAAGGCTCATGAGAAGGCACATGCTCGGGAAGTGCAAGCCCTTCCAGCCTGAGGAATGGCCTGAGGTCGTCGTCAGATCCTTCGAGATCCTCCATGAGAACAGCTGGGTTCCATGCGCCACCATCATCATCGGCCTCCCGGGGGAGACTGACAGGGAAGCCGAGGAGACAGCCAGGCTGGTGGAGGAGCTCAGACCATTCAAGAGCCTCATAGTCCCCCTTTTCCTGGTCTCAGTGGGGAGCCTCAAGAACAGTTCGGAATCCTTCACATTGGAGAAGATGACTAGGATGCAGGGGGAGGCCTTCATCAAGTGCTGGGAGCACAACCTAGACTGGATACCCGAGATCTTCAACGAGAGATTCAGGGGAAGCATCAAGGATAACATTATAAGGAGAGGCCTAAATCTGATAATATCATATGGATTGAGAAGGGGCAGAGAATTAATAAAAAGATGTAGGGATGAATATGATTATGATATAAAGGCTATGGTTATGGACTTTAGAAAGGAAAGAACTGAAGTTGATCAGATAAGCACATTACCTCCGATTCAAAGATATTATTAAAAAATTTATCTGAAATTACCAGCTCGGAATAGATTTCTCAATAAGTTTTTTGCGATTCAAATTATTTTTATTGCGTATTCAAGCATATCTTGGAGAATAACACTTCTATTTTTTGCTTCCTCAAATTCACTACAAGTATATGCTAATAAATCTATTGAGACATTTGTTTTTAACGCTTTTTTAATCATCTTAAATCTTTCACCTATCTCTTTACCCTCGAATTTGTCTGAAACTACTATGAGGTCTATATCGCTCTGGTTTAGCCAATCGCCCCTCGCGAAGCTCCCCGTGAGGTATGCCTCCCTTATCCCCAGCCCCTTCCCCACCTCCCTTAAATCCTCGATGGCCTCCCTAACCCTTGAGGGGAGATCACTGGGCAGAGAGTTCAAGGCCGATCCTCTCCACAACCCTCCTCGCCTCGTCCACCAGCCTTCGGGCCGTCTTCCTGCTGATCCCCTCCCAGGGCCTCCTGAGGCCGGCGTTAGGATATCTTGAGACCGAGTAGTATGGCGAAAGCTCAGCTATCGAGGCCAAGGTCTCCTCATCGAATTGCAGCGCGGAGAGCCTTGCAAGCTCAACAAGGTCATGGGTTCTAGGAGGCCTCTCCCTTCTCTTTACCATTATTGCAGCCTTTAAGCACTTCTCAAGGGCCTGCTGGGCGGCGAATAGAGCCCAGTTAGGCCTCCCCTCCTGGAGGGCTGACTCAGCTTCATCCAGGTCGACGATGGCGCCATCATACCAGTCCTTGGCCTCATCCCTCATATTGAATCTCTCCTAGAGAGGCCTCATTAACCCGATTCTAAATTATCCTAACATCCTTTTAGAGCCTTCTATTGAGCCCAAAAAATAAGGAGTTGGATGCTGATTCTAGGTGTTCTCAGGTGGTCTGCCTTCCGGCCTTCAGCCTCTCCAGCCTTTCGTTTATATACTTCAGCCTTGTTTCAAGGGCCTCTTTCGCCCTCTCTAACATCCTTATCTCCTCATCTACCGAGAGGTAGAGAGGCGCGCAGCATAATCCTCTATGGGGATGCCACATGTGGATTGGGGCTCGGCCGTGGGAGTGGTGTTCATGGTGGTTGCACATGTTCATCAGAAGTAGGAAACAAAGTCATATATATAAATGTTACTTATTTGGCCTTCCGTATCCAGGCTTGCCATCACCCTTATCTGAAAGGGGCTTCCCAACCGAGGTTAACTGCCTCGAGATGATGACTGGGCCTAGGAAGGCCGAAATCAAGATGGTTCCTATCACTATCGGAACCGCGAGGTCGGTGTAGATCTCTGGTCTGGGGAAGAACCTCCTGTTGGGGTCGAAGATGATCGGGAGCTGAGACATGACGAAGGCTGGAAGGCCCTGGGCGAAGATGAGCCGGCTTATCACCTTTTCCTGGTTCGTGAAGGTTGGGAGCCTCCCCAGACCCGTGGCGACGGCATATCTGACAAGGAGGGCCAGGGCCACCACCCCAAGGCCGAGGAGGGTGTACTCAAGGGAGAGGGTGGCGGTGAGGCCCATGTAGACGAAGTAGAAGGATTTTATCATGAAGGTTATCTCCTCATGGAACTCCCTCAACCTCCTCTTATCTATCCTGATGTCGCTTTCAACCCCCAACCTCCTTATGATGTATCTGGAGTTTGTTATGGCTAGGCCTAGGGTGAGGGTCGCTATTGGTCCTCCACCCTCCCCCACCAGTCTCTCGGCCATGATGTATGTGGAGAAGAGGACCGCTATGGTGAGGATATAGTTGAAGGGTTTCCCCCTGAGCCTGCCGAGCACCTCGGCCCATACCAGGCCGAGGGCGAACCCCAGAAGGGAGGATAAGAAGAGGACGTAGATGATCTCCTTAAAGATGTCTGTTGGGGATATAGATGGCGCCATCACCATCCGTATGAGGGCTAAAGAGGTTATGATGCATATCGGATCGGAGAGGATGGACTCCATGATGAGGATGACGCGGACATTCTCAAGATTCGGCACAATCCTCTCCATGTTGCTGAGGATGGCCGAGACCGCTATGGTGCTTGTCCCCCCGATCATGGCTCCGAGGAGCATAGCCTGAAGGAGGGTGAACATCTGAGGCATGAGGAGGTGGAGGAAGACCCCTACCGAGAAGACCATCGAGAGGAATGTTGCAACCGTCAGGAGGACCGATTTTGCCATGTTTCTAGCCACGAGGAGTATGTCTATGTTGATCCCTGCGTCGAAAAGGATGATGCAGAGGGCTATCACGCTCATCAAGGGTGAGACGGAGAGGAAGATCTCCCTCTCGAAGTATCCGAGTATGGGGCCGAGCAGGATCCCGAAGGCTAGAAGCCAGATTATATCTGGAACCCTCGTCTTGGTGTAGAAGAGGCCGCTTACATAGCCGAGGAAGATGGTAGAGGAGAAGAGGAGTAGGAGATTACCTGCATCCAACAACGGCTCTCCCTAACATAGCTCACCGAGGGGGTTAAAAAGACGTCGAAGGTCTCGATGAGGCCCTACCCATCTAACCCAGAGGAGCAGGTGGAATAAGCTTTGAACAGCCGGGAAGCTTGGGTATGAAAGAGGTGCTCAGGGCTTCGGCTCTCCCCCGAAGTGTCTGTGATAGAAGGCGATGAGGTCATCCATCAAGGCCTTACGGGCCATGAGGGCCTCTATCCCAGCCTTCAGGGCTTGAGCCCCCGCCTCCGTCACCCTATACACCCTCCTGTCAGGCCCTGAGAGATTCTCATCCCACGTCGAGACCAGGAGGCCTCTGTTCTCCATCCTCCTAAGGATGGTGTATACGGAGCCGGATTCCAGCCTCCCAGGCCGAACGAAGCCGCGTCTCTGGAGTTCCTCCATGAGCTGGTATCCATGGGATGGCCTCTCATATAGGAGCCTCAGGAAGAGGAACTGTATCCAGCCCCTCTCCGGGAAGTGGTGGCACCTCGAAGCATGCCTCCCCCCACAGCCGCACATCTCAAGGGTTATATCACTATATTATATTTAAAGGGCTTCCAAGGATCACCGTAAATAGATGGATGAGGGGGGAGATAGAGGGGGGCTCAGGTTCAACCTGAGGGAGCTTGGAGGGGCTCTAGGAGACTTCCTTCCTCTGCACCCCCTCTTCCTCTCCTCCGTGAGGGTGTTGGGCCTCAACCCCGCATCGAGTATGCTGGTCATGGGAGCCTCAAACATCTTGTTGGGAGCCTATTATAGGATCCCGCTTCCCATCGAGCCCATGAAGGCCCTCACGATATATGCCATAGCTAATAGGTGGGATGCGGGTTTGATATTCGCCACCGCCTTCGGAACCGCGATCCTCTGGCTCTCCCTATCCATCTCAGGCCTCCTAGATAGGATGCTCAGATTCGTGCCTGATGATGTCGTTAAGGGAATACAGCTCGCCCTTGCCGTATATTTCCTGTCAAAATCCATTGAGCTCATGGGAGCATCTCCAGGGATAGCCCTTCTATCGATAGCCGTTATAGTTATGGCCATGACACCAACGAGATGGAGGATCCCCATACCTCCAACCCTCCTACTCTTTCCCATAGGGATCATGATGGCATCCTTCTCTCTTATGGAGGAGGGGCCTATAGCTATGGGATTCTACATACCCCGAGTTCACCTCTTCTCCATCGGAGATGTCTGGAGGGGGATGCTTGAGGTGGGTTTCGCACAGGCCTTTCTAACCCTCTCCAACGCCATTCTCGCAACGAGGAACGCCGTGAATGAGAGGTTCACGAGGAAGATCAGGGATGGACAGCTCGCTTTGAACATGGGCTTGATGAACCTTGGGGCGGCCTTCCTGGGATGTGTGCCCTTATGCCACGGCTCAGGCGGCTTCATGACCCAATACCTTTACGGGGCCAGAACAGGGGGAGCTATGGTGATGGAGGGGGTTATAGAGCTGGTCTTCGCCCTGTCCCTCTCCACAGTCGTAACCCATATCTTCTCCCGATTCCCCTTGGCCATAATAGGAGCCATGCTCCTACCGGCCTCCATAGAGCTCGGAAGAGGAGCCTTGAGGCTGAGGGGGTGGAGGATGCTCACAGCCATTCTCGTAGCGGCCGCATCATACCTTACCAACTTTGGGGTAGGCTTCCTAATAGGACTGGCGGTCCATCTCACCGCCCTCAAGCTCAGACTCATCGAGCCGGAGAGCAAAGGCCTGAAAGAGGAGGGGTGAACAGATTCTTGGCAAAGTCGTTACAATATACGGGAATATAAAATCGTAATCCTCCAGTCCCAGACACTTCAAGATCTCCCTCCTCGGATAAAGGATTATTTGATTATAATATGGAGCGTCGTTGTGTCTCATTCGTCCATCTCTTCCTCCTCTCCTCCTCTGAGGTTGAGGAAACCCATGGCTACCACTAACAAATATCAAAAGAATAGATAGGGTTACCAGCCCAATTATGGAGTTTATGTAGAAGGGAACACCATACCCTGGAGCTGTGAGGCCCCCGATCTTGAAGCTTTCAAACCTGTAATGGTCGTAGAGCCAAGAGGCCATCACAGGGCCTATGATGTCGCCCGCATCTAAGAAGGTTCTATACAATCCGAATAACCTTCCCCTCATCTCTGGAGGCGCCAGGTCGGCCCTCAGCGCTCGAAGCCCCACGCCGTAGACGCTCCACATGAAACCCCTCACGGAGTAGAAGGCCGAGGCTAGGCTGAGGCTCGGGCTGAGGGGGATCATCACCCCTGATAAGCGGTAGGGGATGCCGCCGAGGGCTATGACGAGCTTCCTCCCGAATCTATCAGAGTATCCCCCAAGGATTGGGGAGAGGATCATGGACATCAACATGAAGGAGGAGGTGAAGAGGCCTATCAGAGCCACAGAGGCCCCTAGGGAGAGGGCGTAAAGGGGGAAATATGAGTAGGGAATCCCGAAGGCCACGGTCTCTATCAGCTGATTTATCCCTAGGATAAGGATGGGCCCAGAATAGATCCGCCTCTTCCCCTCCTCCATGAAATCAACTCAAACCCATAGAGGTTTGGGATAAGGTTTTCTAGATTTAATCGAGCTACATGGCCCTTAGCCTTTTGATCCTCTCCTCTATAGGTGGATGAGTGGCATACAGGCTGTCCAGGGGGCTTCGGTTAGGGTCTACGAAGAATAGGTGGCTGACGGCCTCGCTCACATCCATCCTCCCCCTGTTCTTCTTCATGATCTTCTCTAGGGCTGAGGCCAACCCCTCAGGATACCTTGTAAGCTCCGCTGAGGAGGCGTCGGCGAGATACTCCCTTCTTCTGGAGATGGCGAACTGGACCAGGCGGGTGACTATAGGGGCGATCACAGCCAGTAATAAGCCGACCATCATTATGATGGCCTCTATTCCACCCGCCTTCTCCCTTTCACCCCTTCGGCGGCTGAGACCTCCATACCTGAAGCTTCTCAGAATTATGTGGCTTAGTATGGCTGCTAGGCCGACTAGAACTGCTACAAGGGTCATGAAGAGGATATCCCTGTTCCTTATGTGGGAGATCTCGTGGCCTATCACACCCTCAAGCTCCAGCCTGTTCAGCTCCCTCACCAGACCGGTGGTGACCGCTATGCTGGCATGCTCTGGGTCTCTCCCGGTGGCGAAGGCGTTCAACTCATCGCTATCAATTATGTATACCTTCGGCGCTGGGATGCCCGCCGCTATGCTCAGCCCCTCAACCGTATCCCTCAGATACTGGTACTCCCTCCCCTCCGCTGGCCTTGCGTTCACAGAGGCCAGAACGACGCTGTCACCATACATGTAGGATCCATAAACATAGAGGAATATGAAGATGAGAGAGAGGGGGAGAGATATTATTAATTCAGGAGCTAGGAAGTAAACAACTATGTATATCAAGGCGAAGAGGATGAGGGCCACAAGTATGGCTAGGAGGATGGAACTCCTCTTGTTCCTTGCTATCTCGTCGTAGAAGCTGAGGCGGCCCATTAGAACTCGACTTTAACTGGTCTTCTCTCCGCCTCTGGGATCTCGAGGAAGGGGTGCTTAGCCCTCCCCGCGGCGAACCACTTACCCGGGATTGTGGTGATGGTATTGTTATACTCCAATACCGAGGAGTTGTAGTATTGACGGGCGTAGGCTATCTTGTTCTCAATCCCCTCGAGCTGCTCCTGCAGGAGCTTGAAGTTCTCGCTAGCCCTCAATGCTGGATAGGCCTCAGCTATTGCGAAGACCGACCTGAGAATGCTCGATAACTCGTTGGAGGCCCTCATCTGCTCCTCCCTACTCCCGCCCCTAACCATCCTCTCCCTCGCCTCAGCTATCCTCTCAAAGAGTTCCCTCTCATGCTTCGCATAACCCTTAACCGTCTCTACGAGGTTGGGGACAAGGTCATACCTCTTCTTCAGCTGGACATCTATCTGGGCCCAAGCCTCCTCTATCCGATTCGATAAAACCCTTATCCTATTATAATAGTAGACCAGGATGGCGATGAAGGCCACTATGACGATGATGATTACTCCTGCCACGAGCCAGACAACCCAGCTCAAAACATCACCCTCAAACCCATGTATGAAAATCCTCCATCTCCAAGGTTAAAGCCCTTTCGATAGACACCGAGATATATCGAGAATCTAGGTATAGTGGATCCCCTCACTCTATCCAGAGCGATCGAGCTTTCTCCTACTATATGTCTCCTCCGCTAGCAGGAGGATGAGGAGGGCGTTGATGAAGACCAAGACCGCCGTGAAGTAGAAAGGCGTCCTCAGACCATAGTAGTCTGAGATTAATCCTAGGGCGATTGGGCCGATGACGAAGCCCACATCCCCGAAGAGCCTATAGAGGCCCATCGAGAGGCCCTTCGGCTCATTTATGGAGGCGTCCGTCGCTAGGGCTAGTGGGGCCTGACCCGCTCCTGTGGTTCCTATACCTAGAAGAACCGCGGCGAGGGAGAGCTGGAAGTAGTCTGAGGTCATTGGAAACATTAGCGAGGATGCAGCTGTGACTATGAGGCTGAAGAGTATGGTGGGCTTCCTCCCAAAGTAGTCTGTCGAGTAGCCGAAGGGGATCGTCAATAGCAGATTAGTGAATGTGGCGTAACTTATCACGGCGCCTATGGATGCCGTATCGAGGCCCAGAACCCCGTCTCCATAGAGGGGGATCATAGTCCCCCTTATCCCAGTCCTCATGAAGAACACGGTGAAGGTGGCGAGGCAGGCCATCATGTAGCTCCTGTTGGAGAGCAGCCTCGAGAAGACCTGGATCGAGAGGGGTTGCCCCTTCCCCCGCCCATCATGGGGGCTCTCTATCTCCCTGATCCAGACAATGGTTATCACAAGGCTGACTAAGCCAGTCAAGGCGTAGAAGTAGAAGGGGGTTCTCAGATCCCAGATGGCGGCCACTATACCCCCTATGGTCGGCCCAGCTGATGAGCCGATGAGCATGAAGGCTTGGAAGTACCCCATAACCCTTCCCCGCTCCTCTGGTTTTAGCATATCAGCAAGCAGGGCGGTTCTCCCAGTCATCCACATAGAGGACCCAACCCCTTGGATGAGACGGTATGAAAGGAACTCCCAGAAGCTGGAGGCCAATGCGTTGAGGAAGGAGGTGACGGTTAAAAGGATGGTCCCCAGCACCATGATGGGCTTCCTCCCGAACCTGTCAGCGGCCATGCCGGTGGGGATGTCGGCTATGAAGCGGCCTATGGCATACATCGAGATGGCCAAGGAGGCAAGGGCATAGGAGACGCCATAAGACCTAGCGTATATGGGTAGGATTGGCGAGACGAGGGACATGCCGAGGAAGATGAAGAAGGATGGTACATAGAGGGACATTATGTCGCTTAGAGCTGAACGTTCAACCAATCTCCACCACTCCCCGTAGATGCCGCCTTCCACTAGAAAAAGATGTTCCCACCCATAAACCCGCCCGTTAAGAGTTGGGGTAGATGCAGGGAGGGCTGGGGGCTGAAAGTTGAGGCTGGCGGCCCACCCAATTATAATTATCCTGTCTTGTGGGTTTGGGTCTCAAGATCGAACAGTATGATCTTCCTATTCCTCTTCCCAACGACCAGCTCGAGTTTTGAGAGGTGGCCTATCTCCCCCGTACTCCTGACATGGGTTCCGAAGCAGAAGGTGCGAGAGTAACCGGGGATCTCAACCATCCTAAGCATCTTTACTCCTCTAGGTATCTTCTCAAGAAATTCCATCTTCCTCGGATCCCCGCAGACATCGATCTCGCTCCTGTGGGCATAATAGATTCTGATCGGTATATCCTCCTCAACAATCCTCCTGAACTCCTCCTCTACATGGTTGAGAGCTTCTAAGCCGAGGTGGGAGGGCTGGAACTCTAATCTAGTTATATCAGAGTACACCTTGGGGCCTGAGCCAAACTTCTCAAATAACCCCGTGAGGAGGTGCTCTCCGCTGTGCCTCCTCATGTTCAGATACCGCCTATCCCAGTCTAATACGCCGTGGACCATAACTCCGGGAGGCAGGCTCCCATCCACATAGTGGTATACCTCGCCTCCTCTCCTAACCACCTTATTTACCCTGAGGGTTTGTCGTTCGTTGAGTAGGATACCAGTGTCCGAGGGCTGACCCCCAGACTCTGGGTAGAATGCCGACCTGTCGAGGATGACATATCCAGGACCCGACCTCAAAACCCTCGCGTCGAACTCCCTGAGATAACAATCCTCGATGTATAATGGGATGGTCACCCCAAAGTATCTGAGATCACCATCCTCACCACCCATACTCCTCACCTAAAATCAAACGATCCGTGGAAGCGATATATCCTATA
>JAGTQJ010000122.1 GCA_018396515.1 Candidatus Bathyarchaeota archaeon
CTCTGTGCTGCAACCTTAAGCCTTCCATATCACCCCCTCTACGAGGCCTTCTACTAAGAGGCTCCAGTCCCGAGGCTCCGCATGAAGCCTATCCTAGGCTTGACCTCGTCCTAGGGGCTTCCCTAGAAGGGATCTCAAGCCTCATCGATCTTATCTCTTTAATTCTCATCCTATTCCCTTCATAATCGACAATAGACGTTGTCAAGAACTTATAAGGCTTTTATCTCTCCTTCATTGGATTCTATAAAAAGCTAAGGATTTTAAGCAATTCCCTACATATTTTTAATGGATTTGACTATTAGAAGAGATGTGTGGGATTGGCTCGAAGAAGCTAAGGAGGAACAGGCAACTGCGATGCACCTATATGAAGCTGGAAGATATGCTCATGCCTGTTTTCACGCCCAACAGGCTGCTGAAAAAGCCTTCAAAGCCTTGATAATTTTCCATAGAAAGATTGTTCACAGGTCTCACGACCTCTTAGAACTTTACAGCGAGGTGAAAGACTGCTTAGAGTTAGATGCTGAAGTCGTGGAAGGCCTTGCAGAGCTTTCAGCCTACTACACCCAGGCCAGATATCCCAACGCAGGTTTAAGAAGACCATCCCTCGAAATAGGTAAAGCCCAGGCAGAGAGGGCCTTGAAAATAGCTAAGGGGGTTCTTAATGCAGTCGCTAGAATGTTTTCCTGAAAAGTTCAGGAGGGCTTTACATGCCTTCCTCCAAGCTCTTGAGGAAAACTTTGGAAATAACCTTAGCGTTTATCTTTTCGGGAGCTTGGCCAGAGGGGACTACTTGCTAAACAGCGACATAGACCTTATCATAGTTACGGATAGGTTAAAGGGATTGAAACCTTGGGAGAGAACGGCGAAGCTCAGGAGAATGGCTCCTGAGGATGTTGGCTTAGATATCTTAGGATATACTGAGGAGGAATTCCAAAGGGCGAAGAAATATTTAGAACCAATGGTGAAGATACGATAAATTCTTTGGAGACTTCAAAGGATTCTATGGAAAATCAATAAGTATTAATCTTCTCTCAGCCCTAAAAGCGCTGAAGTACTGCACATTTCTGAAACGTTCATGTAATACTACCGCTTTAAAATATCGATCGAGGATAAAAACCTCGAGATTTCCAAAAATATTTTGGACGGGAATGAAAGGAGACATAGAAAAGCAACTATTTAAAATGATCTTAAAGAATTCTTATTGTGCTTTAGGATTCAAGCCGAGGGGCTGAAGTTAAAGAAGTTATCCCTTAAAAAATTTTTAATTAAAAAATCACTTAACATGAAGGGTATATCGATGAAGATATTGCAGAATTTGTTCCAAGCCATAGATTCCTAAAACCTGCAGAGGGGGTTAAGGCCCCAGTCGATGGATAGAATATAACCGATAGTGCAGCTGGAAAATTTTCCTTGATGCCTCGAGAAATCTTTCAGCAAAGGAGATAAGCTCCGCTGAACCGAGATCTGGATCAGCTTGAGCCAGTTGATTAAGGAGCTCGAGAGGAAGGGCCTCAGCTTACTGATCTATAGGGAAGGGGAGGCTATCTACTCCAGCTCTGAGGGAGGTGTGATACCCCTCCTCCGAGCCGTAGACCTAATCGGCCTGGAGGGGCTCAGGGGGAGCGTCGTGGCGGATAAGGTCATCGGGAAGGCGGCCGCACTGCTGATAATATATTTCCAAGCCTCTGAGGCCCACGCGATCCTAATCAGCTCCCAGGCGAGGGAGGTGTTCCTGAAACGAGGATTGAAACACTCCTATAGGAGGGAGACCCTCCAAATATTGAATCGGGATGGCTCGGATATATGCCCCTTCGAGAAGCTTGTCATGGACATCAACGAGCCCGAGGAGGCATATAGGAGGATAAGGGCCCAAAACTCCGGGTCTCGTCAGTTCTAGTTATAGGCGTCCAGATCCTTCAGTTTAGGTCAAGGGTCGATATTACGCTCTCAGGGGAGTCTCGGAGGCCCCTTATTCGGCGTGAGATGGAGGGAAAAGACTAATAAAGCCCAAACCTACTTGAGGATGCCTGAGGTTTAGGGATGCCAAAGGAGATACGAGACCCCGAAGAGTTCCTAATGTTAGCTGAGAAGGCATCAGAATGCCGGATAAAGAGGCTCGGGGAGGTGACGAAGATAAAGCTTAGAACTCCCCGTCAGCTATATACCCTTAAAATCGATTCAGCAAAAGTGGAGGAAATTCTGGGAAAGATAAAGTGTCCAAAAAAAGAATTCTAATAAATATGTTATTTAGAAAATATTAACATCTATGATTGATAATGCAAACCCTAAAAATAAATTTATAAGTCTTTAATATCATAAATTGTTCAGAATATATGTATATTGAGAATAAAAATATTTTAAGATAAATTTATTATGAGGGAACAATACTGCTAAAGCGGTTTGCTGTGTTTGATTAGGCTTAAGGCTGGACATTTTCCTGGGATCACCAGGGTCTCAGTAAACCTTTTAAACCTACATAAAATGAGTAGTTGAGGGATGCTAGATGAAGTTTTTAGATTTGGATTACTGGAGACAAGTTGAGGCCGTGGCTAACGGGGATCAGGAGTTCGGCATTAGGGCGAAGGGTTTGACCGGCTCCTTCACCTTCAGGGTCACCGATAAGGCCGATCTCCCACCCGTATATGTTAGGTTCGATGATGGGAGGGTGGTGGAGGTGAGGGTTCTCTCACCTGGTGAGACCACCGACTTCTCCCTAGAGGGGCCTTATGAGGTCTGGGTGAGCGTAAACAAGGGGGAGATCGACGCGGCTAATGCCATAATGACACAGCAGCTCAGATTTAAGGGGAGCACTAGCAGGATTATAAGATATGGAAAGGCCTTCATGAGGCTCTTCAACCTCATGCAGAAGGTTCCAGTGGAATACTAGAAAAAGTGGAATGCTAGAAAAACCTAAGCTCCTAGTCCTCGAAAATTCTCACCTTCAACTATTCAAATTCTGATATCAGAGGCGAGATCCTTATTGATCTAGGGATAAAATATTGAGTTTTAGATGCGGCTAGAGCCTGCCTCTGAAGATCCTTCCTAGTATGGTTATCCCTTCTACTATATCTTCCTCAGAGGGGAAGCTGTAGTTTAGGCGGAGATAGTTCCTGATGTTTGGATCAAGGAAGAAGTTAGAGCCTGGGATGTAGGCCACCCCATTCTTAAGCGCCTCCTTAAGCATCTCATCGGTGTCGACTTGGCGGGGCATCTTAACCCATATGAATAGGCCCCCCTTGGGCTTGGCCCACTCAGCACCCTCCGGAAATCTAGTCTCCATAGCCTCAAGCATCAGATCCCTCTTCCTCCTATAGACCTCTATTATATGATCGATCTGCCTTTCGACAAACCCCCTTCGTAGGAGCTCAGCGGCCACATATTGGCTCAAGCCGTCTGAGCATATGTCTATGTTGCTCTTCGCCTCAGCCATCTTGGCAATGAACTCCCCTCTGGCCGCGATCCAGCCTATCCTGAGGCCTGGGGAGATTATCTTTGAGAAGGTGCTCATGTAAAGCACCCTTCCAGATCTGTCCATCGCCTTTAATGGAGTGGGCATGGGCCCCTCGAAGGAGATATAACCATACGGGTTATCCTCGAGGATCAGGAAGTCGTACTCCTCAGCCAAGTCAAGTATCCTTCTCCTCCTCTCCATAGATAGGACCGTAGTGGTCGGGTTGTGATAGGAGGGGACCGTGTAGAGGAGCTTTGGCCTCCGCCCCTCCAGAGCCAATCGCCTCAGCTCCCTCTCCAGGAGGTCTAATCTCATACCCTCCTCATCGACGGGGATGGATAGGAACTCCGGGTTGAACTGCTTGAAAGCCGCTAGGGCCTGGAGGTATGTGGGGGAGTCCACAATGATGATATCTCCAGGGTCTATAAACAACCTCGAAGCCAGGTCTAGGGCCTGCTGGGAGCCGGTCGTCACAATGACCTCGGTTCTCGGATCAGCCCTTATCCCAGCCCCCTCCATGAACCTCGCAAGCCCCTCCCTTAAGGCCCCACTCCCCATATTGCTCCCATACTGGAGCATCTCCCTCCAAGCCTCCACTGGCGCCTCCTCGAGGACCTCCCTTACAGGCCCCACTGGTAGGGAGGGGGGGTCATAGCTGCCTCCCGTGAGGGAGATGAGCCTCTTACCCTGCTTCATGAGCTCGAAGGCCGCTAGGACGACCTCGGTCAAGATGCCGGGCTCGAAGGTCTTCCCAAGCCTAGAGTAGAACCTATCAGCACCTAACATCTTACTCTGTCATGCCCTGGGATATTTAAGACTTAAATTTATATGGACCATATAATATATATAATATTTGGAAAAAGGAATGTTCACCGCAG
>JAGTQJ010000121.1:0-312 GCA_018396515.1 Candidatus Bathyarchaeota archaeon
GGCCACCAGGCAGGCGATATACGCAGCCCTCCTCTCAGCGAGACCTACCCTCCTTGAGCCTATATACAAGATACAGGTGACCCTACCAGCCGAGGAGCTCGGCAATGTTACTTCCCTGCTGAATAGGAAGAGGGGGAACATATACAGCGTTGAGCAGAAAGGGCCCCTGATAGCTGTGACAGGCTTCATCCCCGTCTCCGAGGCCCTCGGACTTGCGAGCGAGATGAGGGCGGCCACATCGGGGAGAGCCTTTTGGCAGTGCACCTTCGACCACTGGGCTCCAGTACCAGACAACATGCTCCACGATATAGT
>JAGTQJ010000121.1:454-4336 GCA_018396515.1 Candidatus Bathyarchaeota archaeon
AGATAAGGAATAGGCTCCAGCTGCTTGAGAACTCGCCTTCACCAGAGCTTTGGAAGCTTAGAAGTGATGCCCTTGACATTCTCAGCGTAGCCTTAGAGGAAGTGGATCCGAAGAAAGCGATCCTAGGCCACCTAACCAGAGAGGGGGACCTCCTTAGGGCAGGAGAAATAGAGCTCGACATGGGGAGATTCAGGAGGATCCTAGTCGTCGGAGGGGGAAAGGCTGGAGGGGCGATGGCAGAAGCTTTGGAGGAGCTTATAGGAGATAGGATCACGGCAGGGGTGGTGAACATTCTAAAGGGCACGGGATCGAGCTACCACCTCGATAGAATAGGGCTTAATGAGGCGTCCCACCCCATCCCAGGGGAGGATGGGGTTAGGGGGGTGGAGAGGATGCTCGAGCTGGTTAAGGGGTTAAACCAAGATGACCTTGTGATCGTCCTCATCTCGGGAGGGGGATCAGCCCTGATGGCAGATCCCGCACAGGGGGTAGACCTAGAGGAGTTAAGAGTTCTTACAGGCATGCTCCTGAGATGTGGAGCCACTATAAACGAACTCAACGCGGTGAGGAAGCACCTCTCCATCATCAAGGGCGGACAACTGGCTAGATGGGCCTACCCTGCAACCGTCTTGGGCCTTATAATATCAGACGTCGTGGGAGACCCATTGGATGTAATAGCCTCAGGCCCAACAGCCCCAGACCCCACAACCTTCAAGGACGCCTACGAGATCCTCCTGAAATATAATCTATGGGATAAAGTAGCCGAATCCATTAGATCCAGGATAGAGGCTGGCCTCAGAGGGGAGGCCGAGGAGACCCCGAAGCCTGGGGACGAGATATTCGATAGGGTTTTCAACCTCATAGTTGGGAGCAATATGACAGCGGCCAGAGCAGCCGCCTCCATGGCCTCAAGTTTAGGATATAAAACCCTCATCCTATCCACAAGGGTGGAGGGGGAGGCAAGGCATGTTGGAGGCGTTATCGGGGGGATAGCTAGGGAGATAGCCGCGTCAGGCAACCCCATCCCACCGCCCGCAGCCCTGATAGCTGGAGGGGAGACGACGGTGACAGTAGCGGGAAGAGGTAAGGGGGGGAGAAACCAGGAGGCTGCTCTGAGCTCATCCCTTAAGATCGAGGGGGTCAACGCCGTAATAGCCTGCCTTGCAACCGACGGCATAGACGGGCCTACCGACGCAGCTGGGGCCATGGTCGACGGATCAACAATAACCAGAGCCAGAGCCATCGGGATCTCGCCCGAGGGATACCTCAGAGAGAATGACTCCTATAACTTCTTCAAAAGGCTCGGAGACCTGATAATAACGGGGCCTACGGGGACGAATGTGAACGATTTAGCGGTGATACTGGTCTCAGGGGATAGGTGGATGGAGAAATGAACTTGAAGCGGGATAGGGAGCAGGCCATTGCCGAGCTCAGCCTTCTCCTTAGGGAGGCCGAGGAGACCGTGGACACCGTCCTTGTCGAGGGAGCTAGGGATGTCGAGGCATTGAAAAGCCTCGGATACCGTGGCCAGATAGAGGTTATCTCAAGACATGAGGCCCACACCACCCTGGCGGAGAAGGTAGCCGAGAGAGGGGGGACGGTCCTGATCCTGAGCGACTTCGATAGGGAGGGTAAGAGGATCAATCGGGAGATGCTTCTACTCCTGGAGAGCATGGGAGTCAGGGTTGAAGCCGATATGAGAAGGAGAATAGGGAGGCTTATGGCAACCCTTGGGACTAGAGCTGTGGAGGACCTCGACAACATAGCAGGCATATGACCTGGATGTTATGATAGAATTTTTGGGATCCAGAATTGTATGCCTCCTCGAAAGCGATGGCGGCTTTATCCGGATCAATTGGAGAAGGCTTAATGTAGCTATGAAGCTGCGGTGAAACAGTAAGGATTATAGGAGGATGCGTCATAAGATTTATTGGTTGATTCTGGTTGGAGGAGAAGAAGGCTAGACGTGTCACCGTGGATCTTGATGAGGTGATATTCAGGTCTGATGGCTCCAAAACAACCATGAGAGAATTCGTTAAGGAGATGCTTTTCTACAACCCTGACTTCTACATCGAGACCAGCAAAAGTGGGAGGATTTGGTATATTAAGAGGCGGAAAGAGGCTAAATAATGAGCTTAGGGAGAATCGGCTTCTACGATCCCATATTTTCAGTATCCTATAGCCTCTGACTCGAAGCCTAGGAAGTGGCTCTCCACACCTCCATACAATAGACCTCTCTCCCTATCGACAACTATTCCAACGGGCCTCCCCCACCCCCCAATCTCCTTATCTATGTAGGCCACTCTATGGCCTGCGGCTAGCAACCTATAATAGACCTCCCTTGAGAACCTACTGTCAAGCTGCACATCCTTCGTCTCCCTCACGATCCTAGGGGCCTCGATAGCCGATTGTATGTCCATACCGAAGTCGACAACATTGACTATGACTTGGGCTATGGATGTCTGGATGGCCCTCCCACCAGGGGCCCCCAGAGCCATGAAGGCCTCCCCATCCTCCAACAATATCGTCGGACAGACGTTCTGTATCCTCCTCTTCCTCCCCATGATGGAGTTGGCATGGCCGGGCTCTGGGTTGAGCCCATACATCGCGTTATTGAGCACGATGCCCGTCCCCGGTACCACTACACCGCAGCCGAATATATCTACAAGGGTCTGGTTGACGGCGACCGCGTTCCTCTCCCCGTCCACAACGGCTAGGGCCGTTGTGCACTCCTCATAGGGCCAGGGATCTCCTGGGCTCAGTTCAAGAGCCTTCTCGAGGCTTATACGCCCCCTCAACTCTTCGGCATAAGCCTTCGATGCCAGACCTCTAAGGGGCACCCTTATGAACTCGGGATCCCCCATATACTTGAACCTGTCCGCATAGGCTAGGCCAATAGCCTCCGCCAGCAGGTGAAGATGCTCGTAGGATCCGAAACCATAGTCCGAGAGGTTGTAGCCCTCGAGGATGTTGAGGATCTCCATCAGGGTTGTCCCCGCATGGCTGGGATCATAGATAACCTCTAGGCCCCTGTATTCTCCATCCGCAGCCTTGTAGATGATTGGCTCGTACATGGCCAGGTCTTCCATGGAGATGAGACCCTCATTCCTCTCCATATCCATGGCTATTGCCTCCGCTATCTCCCCACGGTAGAAGGCCTCGGGCCCCTCCTCTGCGATGAGTTTGAGGGACCTCGCGAGGTCCCTGTTGACTAGTAGGTCTGGGCTCCCCCTTCTGGCATGTGTATAGGGCAGTGGGGGATACCTCTCCTCCTTGAGGAAGAGCCTCCTCCACTCCGGGAACCTGTAGAACTTATGCATTGTCTGGGCGATGTGGGAGACCGTCCACCAGCCCACTGGGAACCCCTCTTCCGCAGCCTTGATCGCGGGCTCCATCACCTCCCACAGCTCCATCGTGCCATAGAGCTCTAGGGCCCTAGCCAGCCCCGCCACGGTTCCGGGCACCGTCGCAGCCCTATGCCCAATGATGTTGGCGTCGTCCTTCACCCTCCTCCACCCCATCCAGCCCGGCTCAACCTCCTCGAGAAGCTCATACATGTCGGGAGTGCAATCCTTTGAGGGCCTCCCAACATAATCTATAATGACATCCTCTCCAGAGGACAGGTGGATGGCCATCACCCCCTCTCCCCCTATGCCGTTCATAGCGGGTTCAACCACGCAGTCAACGAAGGCTGCCGCGACGGCGGCGTCAACCGCGTTCCCACCCCTCCTCAACACATCTATGCCCACTCTCCCAATGAGGGGATGTTTTGAGGCGACGATGCCGTGCTCCGCCGCACAGCACCCCCTCCCAGCCCCTCTCCACAACCTCTCCTGATAGACATATGACAAGGCCTACACCCAAATCCAAATTAAAGGAAGG
>JAGTQJ010000123.1 GCA_018396515.1 Candidatus Bathyarchaeota archaeon
TCGCCCCCACATAGACCCCCGCAGGGGATGGAGCGGGTGGAAGCCTAAGCCCGAGCATCTCCAACCTCTCCTCAACCCTCATAGGCCTTCCGCTCCTAGTCGTTTTACATCCTTAAAACGGTTTTGAGGGGCTTCTAATATCCGAGGGGAATGAGTTTCTCTTATTCTCCGCATCTGCCTTACCATTATCTTTATGGATGATATTGGATCATATCTATTCTATAGAACGGATATGACGGGCTTCAGAGTTAGGGTCTTAGATGAGGAGATGGGTGAGGAGATCACCGAGGAGGGTTATAGAGGGGTCAACTCAGTCTGGCTGGCGTTGGAGAGGAGGGGACTAAAGGAGTTCTCAAGCAGGATCTTCAGGATAGAGGAGGGTGGCCACACCTCCATGCACGCGCATGAGAGGGGGCATCTGGCCCTGGTCCTCAGGGGCTCCTGCCTATTGGAGGGCGCCCAGGAGGAGGTTCTATTGAGGGAGGGCTCGCTGGTCGAGATACCCTCAGGGGTTCCCCACAGGTTCTCAAACCCCGGGAGGGATAGACTCCACCTGCTCATAATGAACCTCACGCCTGCTCGTGGAGAGAAACCCTAGATGGAAGGCTTGAGGTGGAGGGGTTGAGGGTTCTTGAGGAGGGAAGGGGGGAGCTCCTGGGCTGGCTAGACCCTGATGAGGCTAGGCGGTGGATGGCTGAGAGGAAGAGCAGGAGCCCAGTAGATAAGAGGATGACCCTGAGGGAGGCGGTGGAGAGGTTCACCCACGACGGGGACTACTTCGCCCTAGGGGGCTTCGGCCATATCAGGGTGAGCATGGCAGCCATCTACGAGATGATAAGGAGGGGGAGGAGACATATGGCTATGGCCGCTAAGACAGCCGTCCACGATGTCGACATCCTGATAGCCTCAGGGGTGGTTGACAGGGTCGAGTGCGCCTACAGCTTCGGCCATGAGCTTAGGGGCTTGTCCCCAGCGGGTAGGAGGGCGGTCGAGGGTGGGAGGGTTAAGGTGGTCGCCGAGATATCAAACGCGGGCTTCCAGTGGAGGTTCAGGGCGGCGGCGATGGGCCTGCCCTTCCTCCCAACGCGGGTTATGCTCGGATCGGACACCCTGCGCTACAGCTCGGCCAAGGTTGTGGAGGACCCCTTCAGCGGGAAGCCCCTATGCCTCCTACCGGCCTGCTATCCAGACTTCGCCATAATCCACGTCCACAGGTGCGACCGCTACGGAAACTCCCAGATAGACGGCATAACCATCGAGGATATAGACCTTGCGAGGGCTGCAAAGAGGTTGATAATAACGACGGAGGAGATCGTTGATGAGGATCTGATAAGGATGGAGCCTGAGAGGACTGTGATCCCTTACTACCTCGTCGACGCCGTCTGCGAGGCGCCCTACGGCTCCCACCCCGGGAACATGCCCCGTTTATACTACTCAGATGAAGAGCATATGGCTGAGTGGCTCAAACTGAGCAGAACGGATGAGGGGGTCAAGGAATACCTAGACAAGTACATCTTCTCTGTCGAGGATTTCTCCCAGTATATAGAGCTAGTCGGGGGGAGGAAGAAGATGGAGTATCTCAGGAGGCTGGAGATGCTCGAGGAGCCCTTGAGGGCGCCCTGGGCGGTGAGGGGATGATGGATTACACCGCCACAGAGCTCATGGCGTGCGTGGCGAGCAGAACCCTTGAGGACGGAAGGTCCGTCCTCGTTGGAACAGGCCTCCCCATGGTGGCAGCAGCCCTGGCCCAGAGGCTCCACGCCCCCAACCTACTGATAATCTTCGAGGCCGGAGGCATAGGGCCTAGGATACCCACCATACCCATCAGCGTCGGGGATAGCAGGACCTTCCACAGGGCCATCATGGCAGCCAGCATGGACTATGTTATGAGCTGCGCCCAGCTGGGACTGGTCGACTACGCCTTCCTCGGCGCAGCCCAGATAGACCCCTATGGGAACCTGAACACCACGGTGATAGGATCCCATGATAGGCCGAGGGTCAGGCTTCCGGGAAGCGGTGGGGGCAACGACGCTGGGTCGCTCTGCTGGAGGACCATAATCCTCATGATGCAGGATAGGCGCCGCTTCGTCGAGAAGCTCGACTTCCTCACAACCCCAGGCTATCTGATCGGCCCAGGGGCGAGGGAGAGGGCCGGCCTCCCCAGGGGCACGGGCCCTTATAGGGTGATCACCCAGCTGGGGGTGATGGGCTTCGACGAGGGATCGAAGAGGATGGGGCTCCTATCGAGGCACCCAGGGGTCACCTTAGATGATGTTGTGGAGAACACGGGTTTCCAGCTTATAATCCCGGAGGAGGTGCCGGTGACCGAGCCACCCAGGGAGGAGGAGCTGAGGCTGCTGAGGGAGGTCGTAGACCCAGCGGGGATCGTCATCGGCTAGGCCTTCTAAGCCCGAGCATCTCCCTAGCCTCCTCAGGCGTGGCTATAGGCCTATCCAGGATCCTAGCTATGTCAGCAACCTTCTCAACGAGTTCGGCGTTACTCTTCGCTAGAACCCCTCTCTTGAGGTATATGTTGTCCTCGAACCCCACCCTCACATGCCCCCCGAGGGTCATGGCGACCGCGGCCATGGGAATCTCATGGCGGCCTAAGGCGCAGACGCTCCAAGTCCAGCCCTTCGGTATCTGATCTAGGCAGTATAGGAGGGTCTTGGGGGTGGGCAGCATCCCGGTTCTTCCCACCATCACGAACTGTATGTGGAGAGGCTCAGGTGCGATCCCCCTCTCGGCTAGATCCCTGCAGACGTTTATCATCCCCGTGTCGTAGATCTCATGCTCGGGCTTGACCCCCGCCTCAACCATGTAGCGGCACCACCTCTCGATCATCTCCACGGTGTTCATGAAAATCGGCCCTGTGGCGTGCTCAGCCCACCTGTTGATGGTCCCCATGTTAAGGGACATCATCTCCTGGCCCAGCCTACACCTCTCCCTGACCAGCTCATCCCAGCGCTCAGGGGGAACCCCCAACCTTCCGCCTCCAGTCGTCAAATTTATGACGACCTCAACCCTCTCCCTTATCCTCTCCACATACTCCCTGAGGACGGGGTTGGGATCCCCCCTATGGGGCTCTCCCGTCAGGGGTTCCTTGGCGTGGAGGTGAACTATGGAGGCCCCAGCCTCCACGCATCGAACAACCTCCTCGACGATCTCCTCAACCGTCGAGGGGACGTAAGGGGTGACGGCTTTCGATACATACTCACCGCCCGTCACCGCAGCCGTTATGATAAGCTTATCCATGAATTAGAATATGCCTCATCCTCTTTATATGACTACTTCGACTCAAAAATCTAGGCAGGCTGCATCACCCCCCAATAGGGCGAAGAAGGGTGTACATTATAGCATTTATAGGAAGTTTGCCAAACTTTACATATCTCCGACTGAGGGTTAGCGCTGGATACCTGAGAAGCTACTAATACATCTCTGCATATAACCTTCACAAGTGATAAACAACTACGGAGGTTGGGCTAAGAAAGGGATGGCTTAACGTTATTAAGGCTCTGATCATTGTATTTGTGGGATCGCCCCTATGGGTGAAGTGACCCCCGAATGGGAGGCCAGACGTAAACCAGGTGCCAGTAGGCTCTCCATAGTTCTGCTAGTCCTCCTTATCGCCAATCTTGGATTCCTGGTCTTCTTGGCTATAGATGTCAACCTTCAGACATCCAAGCTGAATAGGGAGATAGAGATCCTCAAGTTCCAGCTTAAGAGCACACAGTCTGAGCTAGCATCCCTTAAGGATGAGATCAAGCTCAGGGTCCTTAGCAACGCCTCAGAGGCCCTCCAGCTTACACAGATCTACAACGAGACCAGGATGTCTGTCGTCCTGATCCGGGTTAGAACCCTCACGGGTTCGGCCCAGGGCTCGGGCTTCGTCTACGACAAGGAGGGGAGGATAATAACCAACAACCACGTGGTGGAGGGGGCCTCGAGCATAGAGGTCACCTTCCCAAACGGAGTCGTGGCCAAGGCCACACTGGTGGGGAGAGACCCTTACGCGGACTTGGCTGTGATCCAGGTGAAGGTGGATCCGAGCCTCCTAAGGCCCTTGAAACTGGGGAACTCCTCCGAGCTCCTTGTGGGGGAGCCCGTCGTGGCCATCGGCAACCCCTACGGCCTCGCCAACACGGTGACCTTCGGCATAGTGAGCGCTGTGGGTAGGCAGATCGAGGCCCCTGGAGGCTACGCCATCGTTGATGTCATCCAGACGGATGCGGCCATAAACCCGGGGAACAGTGGAGGTCCCCTGCTGAACATGAGGGGGGAGGTGGTGGGCATGAACACCGCCATCGTCAGCGCGACCGGCTCCTT
>JAGTQJ010000131.1:0-2568 GCA_018396515.1 Candidatus Bathyarchaeota archaeon
GCTATATATCGCCGTGTCGTCCACCACCCCTCCCCTCACAGCAGCCGCGGCCTGGAGGAGGTTTATAGCCTTCCTCATATCCCCCTTCGAGGCCTCACAGATGGCCAATAACCCCTCCTCGAGGAGCTTCACCCCCTCCTTCGAGGCGATGCTACGAAGCCACCTCCTCATATCCTCCTCGCTCAACGGGTTGAACCTGAAGATGGAGCACCTGCTCTGGATGGGCTCTATGATGCTCTCGGAGTAGTTCCCGATAAGGCAGAACCTGCAGGTCCTGGTGTAGATCTCCATGATCCTCCTCAGGGCGTGTTGAGCCGGGGCGGTTAAGCTGTCAGCCTCATCCATTATAAGGATCTTGAAGGAGACCTCCCCCGATATGGGAGCCGTGCGGGCGAAGAGCTTCACCTTCTCCCTGATCGTGTCGATGCCCCTCTCATCGCTGGCATTGAGCTCGAGTATGAAGTTTCGATATGTAGGCCCATAGAGGTCCCTGGCAAGGGCTAGGATCGCCGTGGTCTTGCCCACCCCAGCTGGTCCGACGAAGAGGAGGTGGGGGAGGTTCCTCTCCTCTACGAACCTCTTCAGCCTAGAGACTATTTCAGACTGGTTCACCATCTCGTCGAGGCTCTGGGGTCGATACTTCTCCGCCCACATGGCTCCGCTCATCTTCATCCCCTGATTAAGTGCTGCTTGAGGAGGCTATTAAAATACCGTTTCGATGGCATGCTGAGGAGTTTATGGGATCATGTATTTTTATCACTCTATCTTGATGCCTAGATCCCTCTTTTTGATGATCCTCCCGATCTTTATCAATAGAACCGTTATCTCCTCCATCATATGGGCGTTCTCCAGCCCCCCTCCATCGAGGGCCCTCAGATTCGGTATCTCCTCCACAAGGCTCATTACGACCTTTTTTGCTTGGTCATCATCGCCGCATACGACTACATCCCCTTCCACCGGGGTTGAGTATCTCTCGAGTCTCTTCGATGAGACTGTGTGCAGAGCGGCGACTACTCTCATTCCTGGGAGCATCTCCGCCACCGTCTCCGCGACTGAGCCCTTATCAAGCCTTATGAGCTGGGGCTCCCCGTCAAACTTGCAGGGTACTACGGGGGAGACCATGATGGTCCCCGCCCTTAGACCCTCTCTGATATCCTCGATGGTTGAGCTTAACCCCTCGAAAGGTATTGTTAAGACAACTATCTCAGCCATCCTAACGACCTCTCTATTCAGCCCATAGCTCACCTTGGAGGGGGATCCAAGCCCCTTGAGGATCATGTTGATCTCCCCTGCAACCTTCATCGCCTTTTCAGCACTCCTAGAACCTATCCATATCTCATTCCCCGAGATGGCCCACCTAACAGCGAGGGGGGGCCCTTGGTTTCCAGTTCCTCCGACGAGCGCGATCCTTCTACCCAATACCATCAGCTCAAAGACAAATCTTCAACCGGGATATAAAAATAGGGTAATAAAGCTGGTTCTCGGTAACTACCTATGAGTCTAATATAAGTTCTATCTCCTCGCTGTCCAGCTCCTCTAGGAGAGGTATCCCCGTCACCTTGTTGGCTCTCTCCGTTAGAGCTGCTATGTCTCTGCGATCTAACAGGTCGAGCCTGAACTTCCTAGACCCTGCGAGGAGCTGCTTTAACCCAACCCCTATCCTGTCGGTGAAGTAGGTGTAAAGGCCTATCGCCGGGTATGGTATAGACTTCACCTTCTCCTTCCCAAATCTAGCCTCGAGATCCGGGATCGCCTTGAAGAACTTTTCTGGGGTGCTCCCATATTTGTCGGAGAAGGCCTTCGGCAGCTTACCCTCCCTAGCCAGCTCCTCGAAGTAGCTGCTCTTCATCACAGCCGTCAATGGCGCCCTTGCCATGACTATGGCCTTGACGAATGGGCCATCTCCGAAGTTGCTCATCGCTATGGACTTGTATATCTGAGTCTCATTCATGAATCCGCCAGCCATGCATATGTCAGGGACGTGTCTCCCCTTCCTCTTCAGTATCTTGGCGCACTTCAGAACCTGAGCCTCAAGATATACCGTCGGAATGCCCATCTCGTTCATCATGGGTACCGGGCTCATCCCTGTTCCGCCACCGGAACCATCGAAGGTTACATAGTCCACCTCAGCCTCTGAGGCGACCTTCATAGTCCAGGCCACAGTGGATGGCCTGTATGACCCCGTCTTTATGGTGACTACCCTAGCTCCCCGCTCCCTCAGAGAGGCCACATCTTCCACGAAGTCCCTCAACTTGGGCATCCCAACCCTGCTGTGGCGCTCGAAGCTCTTGAAGACCCCTGCCTTGAACGCCTCCTGGACTCCCGGGTCGTCGGGGTCGGGGATGACGATGTACCCCCTCTCCTTCAGCTCCTTGGCCCTCTCAAGGGTGGTGAGCCTGACCTCTCCGCCTATGGCCTTGGCACCCTGCCCCCACTTCCTCTCGATGACGTTTACCTCGAGCTTGGACATGACATAATCGTCGACGCCGAGCCTAGCGTCCTCGACGTTCGTCTGGACTACCACCTCGCCGTGCACACCGTCCCAGAACTCCCTGAACTTGTTAACCC
>JAGTQJ010000131.1:2601-4079 GCA_018396515.1 Candidatus Bathyarchaeota archaeon
CACCCGTGAACTTGGCGTTCGGATCCATACCGCAGACATTCTCACCTATGACTATGGAGGCCCCGGAGAGGGCACATCCCACAGCCAGCCCATCCCAGTTCACCTTGGCCACTGCTGTTGATCCGAAGGCCCCTGCGATGATGGGAACATTAAGGGGTATCCCTCCCACCCTTGTAGTTATATCTGCATTCTCGAAGATCGCGAGGTCTGGGTCTGGTGGTATCCCCTTCGCGCCTAGAAGCTCTGGCATTATGTTGAAGTCCGACCAGTCCAGTCTATAGTCCTTAAGCGATGCTGCGGTACTTCTACCGAAGTAGTCTGGCATCGGGTAAAGGACCTCCCTGCCCCTGAAGGCTGAGAGGCCAACCTCGCAGAGGAAGGGGCAGTCCCTTATGCAGAGGGCGCACATCCCGCTCTGAGGCGAGACATCCCTAACCCTCGTCTGGGTTCCGGTCAGGCACATTCCGTTTTGAAAGGCCGAGTTCCATTGTACACGTTCACCCATTCTCTCACCCAGGGCTCTTGGAGGATATTATCAAAGATTATTTAAGTTTTTCTTAAAGGAAAATATCGAAGTTGAGCCAGCCAAAATTATTACTTCGTAACAAAACTCACGCGGAATAAGATAATAGATATGAAGTTAAAAAGATTTATTTGTGGATATTACTTCATTTCCACCTCTTTTTCTCATTGCTAATTCTTCTACAAGTGGTTTATGGTCAAGGAATTTCAAAGCAGATAGAATCTTGTTCCAACTCACCTTCTGCTTTTTTACTAATTTTTGAGTTTTTTATAGCTGAATTTTTATCTTTCGATGATGTTTATCTTGTGATGGAGCCCGTCGAGGTGGAGAGAGGTATATGGCAGTTGAAGTTGCCCTTGAGGCGGGGAGGCTTAAGGTTCACTAATACATATCTCTTATCTGAAACCCTAGTTGATGCTGGAGAGGACAGTCGAGAGGCTCGTTCAAGCCTGGAGAGGCAGCTCGCCAGCTTGGGGCTAGAGGTATCTGACCTGAAGCACCTCATAATAACTCATCTCCACAGAGACCATATAGGCTTAGTCAACTTCATCAGGTCGACCTCAGGGGTGAAGATCTACGGGCATGAAGAGGCATCGAAAATATCAAGCGCCCCTGATGGGGTAGAGGAGGCGAGAGATCAGGCGCTCGATCACCTCGGGGGAGGTTTATTCTTTGGGATATTTGGAGTTCTGGAGGGGGGCCTGAGGGGACTGAGACCAATTATAAGGATAGATCGTAAGGTTCGAGATGGGGATCTGATCCCTTTGGAGGGCTCAACCTTAGAGGTTTTCTGGACCCCTGGGCACTCCAGAGAGCACATATGCCTCTTAGAGACCGAAAGAGGTATCCTCTTCACAGGAGACCATATACTCCCCTCGATAACTCCGCACATAGGCCTAAGAAAGTTGGATGGCTCAGACCCGCTGAGGGATTATCTGGGCTCTCTAAAGAGGAT
>JAGTQJ010000007.1:0-768 GCA_018396515.1 Candidatus Bathyarchaeota archaeon
GGCAAGAATCACTCCCCTTTCACCGTTCCAACGGTTGAAACGGGATGAGGAGCTACATCTTCACCCAGAGGGAGCGGAGGCTCCTCCACAAACATCTCTAGGAGGAGAACTCCCGTGAAACATGGAAGATTATATACAACATCCGACGCTACAGGGCCTCGCTCCTCACGGATGTGAACCTCAGACCCCTCCTCCACATCCCTAGCCGAGGGGAAGGGCGTCAGGGTTGGGCCTTCACCCTTTGAGGGGTGGCCCCCATCCGCAGAACATCGTTCATTGGGCTGTTGTGGGCCTTATCTTCCCAAGCTCCACCTCGGTTATATATCTCCCCGTAGTCCTCGTTGGGGTGAAGGTTAATCGTCCCCTCATCCTGTCGTCGTCTGTAGCGTAGAGGTCGAGTTCCACCGTGAACTCTCCAGCCCCCCAGAGGGCATACTCCTCTGGGGGTTTGAACCTGTATCTACCCTTGATCTCTCCATTCTCAGCTTTGAACCCCTCTATGGGGTGTCTCATTCCGGCCATATCGGTTGCTGTTCCTCTTAGGGGATCCATCACCTCGAGTTCAAGGGTGTAAAACCCATATGTATGGATGTACTCCCCTTTCCAAAGGCCCCTCAGGTCTGCATCCCTCTTCACAACCCGTTCCTCCTTTCCAATGCGTTGGAGAACCATGTTCTCCAGGTCGAACTGCTTGGCCCTTCCCCCCTCTCCGAACTCGAAGGTGAGCTCGTATCCGTCGTATCTGGTCCCATGCACGATATATCTGCC
>JAGTQJ010000007.1:817-22980 GCA_018396515.1 Candidatus Bathyarchaeota archaeon
AGGTAGCCGTTCTCAACCCTGACCTCAACCCCCTGCCCATTCTCACCATAGAACCCGATGAGATCCCTCCATCCCTCGGGGATCCTCTGAAACCTATCTGGGTTTACGGGTGCTGGTCTCCCAGAGATGATCCTTAGGGCTGTGGGGGCTGGGGGCCTCCAACCTGAGCCGTCATTGAGGTTGCTCAGCCAGCAGACCCCTATACCGAGGTCTTTGTAGAATGCCACATGGTTTGTGAAGCCCGGCAGGCCTCCGGTGTGGGAGAGCATAACATGGCCGCTGTGGATACATCTGAACCATGTGAGCGCCATCCCGCTCCTAGAACACCCAGCGCCCTTCTGGAGCCTATGCATCTCCTCAACGGTCTCCTCATCCAGTAGGCGGCGCCCCCTGAATACCCCCTTGTTTAGATTGCATAT
This sequence comes from Candidatus Bathyarchaeota archaeon, assembly GCA_018396515.1. Classification (GTDB taxonomy): domain Archaea; phylum Thermoproteota; class Bathyarchaeia; order TCS64; family TCS64; genus JAGTRB01. The sequence continues at coordinate 1,237 of JAGTQJ010000007.1, forward strand.
GATGAAGTGGGAGAGGTCGATGACATTTGAATATAGGCTCCCCGCGGGGTCCTCCGGCCTAGTTCCTATGATGTAACGGTCCACGCTTTCCAGTGGCTTATCTGCTCCGCCGGCCCTCACATATCCAGTGGCAAGTGAGACCTCCATCTCAGGCGTCAGGTTGAAGCCGCTCATATCCATCTCCAGCGGGCTGAGGACATGCCTCTTCACGTAGACATCGTAGGGCTCCCCTGAGAAGAGTTCTATGAGGTATCCCACGATGGTGTAGGCCGTGTTGCAGTAGGCCCACGCCTCCCCGGGGGTTTTCACGACCCGGGCTGCCTTGGCTATGTAGTCCCTCAGGCTCAATGCCTCCTCAACCCTCCTGAAGAGTGGGGGAACCCTCGTCGGCATGCCCGAGTAGTGGGTCAGAAGATCCCTAATTGTGGCCCTCCTCTCGAAGGGGTTCCCAAGTTCGAAATCCAGATACATATCGACGGGGTCATCGAGGCTGAAGCTACCCTTCTCCATTAATTGGAGAAACCCGAAGGTGACGAAGGGCTTGGTGACTGAGGCGCAGCGATAGACTGTTCTGGGGGTCGCTTTAATCCCATTCTCAACGTCGGCGTATCCAAAGCCCTTAGACCACACAACCTCCTCACCCATCACAACAGCTACGGAGGAGCCTGGATGGCCCCTGCAAACCAGTTCGGCTGTGATAAATTTCTCAAGCTCCTCGAAGACCTCAGAATCCTTCTCCATACCAAGCGTTAAATCTAATATTAAATATTTAAACTTCTCTTTTAATGAAATTTTGTAACCTTTCAGATGGAATGGCAGAATGTAAAATATAGCTTGAAGAACTAAGGTTAATTCAAGTTTAATCCCATCGACTTGGGTGGATCAAGTAATCTTGGGTTTGAGCTGTTTTGTTACAGGGTATACTTGGTAGCCGAGATCCTCTCCTCGGCCGCGATCCTCATTATGAACCTCAGCGTCCCGCGGCCCATTGGCATCCCCTCTAGCTTTTCGAGAGGTACCCACCTGGCCTCAAGGGCATCTGAGGAGGGTTTGAGGCTTCCCGAGACCACCCTGCAGAGGAACTCGGAGAGGATGTAGTGGAACCTAACCCTTCCCTTCTCATCCCTCACTATGGAGTCGTAGACCTCAAGCAGCTTTATAGGCTCTACCTCGATCCCGCACTCCTCCCTCACCTCCCTGACTACGGCCTCCCTGACGGTCTCACCCAGCTCGACGACGCCCCCGGGCAACCCCCACAACCCCTCTCCAGGAGGGTTCCTCCTCCGAGTTAGGAGGACCTCATTACCCCTGAAGATCACGGCGGCCACCCCCGCTATGGGCCTATCCGGATACTCTCGCCCCATATTCTCATCCAGAGGGATCATCTAACAGCCTTTCAAGTCTAGGAGATATCATTCCTCCTTAAAGTGTTAATTATTCTCGCGGATGAATTGGAAATCTGACTAAATTGTGGTCGTGCTTACATCAAAGGGAACAAAAATAATATATGGAAAATAAAAAATGGAGAGTTATGTTTCCCTCCCCTTCTTCCTCGTTGCGAAGTAGGCGATCGCTGCGCCGATGATGAGCCCCACTACGACTCCACCTCCGAGGCCCATATACAGGTTGTTCGTCCTCTCAACCTCTAGGGAGCTTACCCTAGCCTCAAGTGTCTTCGCCTTATCCTCTTGGGTCTTCAGCTTGGAGCTGAGCTCATCTATCTTGCTCTTCGATGCCGTTAACTCGGCGTTCAACTTTGAAATGTTATTCTGGAGTTCCATTATCCTATAATAGGTCTCGAACTTCAACGCGAAGTTGATCATGTTGGTCACGAAGGTTGGGCCGTCTAGGTCTACGCCGTAGTAGACCGATGACCATGTTGGTTCATAATCCCCGTAGGGGCTCTCCCCGCTCGCTATGACCAGCCCTATCTTATCTCCGACCTTAACGAACTCGGCTGCGTTAAGTACTAGGGAACCCGACTGACCTGCGGTATGAGCCTTCGCCGCAGGCGGGTTGTTCTCGACTATCTTCCCATTAGGACTGGTCCTGACAATCCTGACCACGTTTTCAGGCTTCTCAGCCTCTAGAGATGCCCAGGAGCCGTCGGGCTTGACATAGGCCAGTACACCTGGGCCGTGGTAGAGGACAGGCTTGGAGATGCCGACTAGGAGGTCACTCCTCACAGGCTCATCCGGGTCGACGTTGGCCACAACCCTATAGGAAGCTTTAGCGTTCTGAACGGGATCCTCTGCGGAGCATAGGTCTAACCTAAGCCTTGAGCCCAACGCCTCCAGTAGGCCGTTTGCGGTGTCTTGGTAGCCCACACCTGGTCCATAGTCGCTATCTGCTGCGATCCAGACAGCCTTTCCCCCCTCGAGGAACCAGGACTTAAGGGCCGATATCTCATCGGGCGTAAAGGCGACTGTCGGTTGTCCTATGAGTAGAAGCTTGGCTCCTGAGAGGGAGGCGGAGTTGAACTCCTTGATGGTTCTCCATTCAACAAAGGTAATATTTCCGGTTATGAAGTTGAGATACTTGTCGCTCTCCCCATGCGATAGGTCCACCGCGACAATAACGTGCTCGCCTCCAACGGGGGTCGATGCAGGTAGAGCCGCCGTGGTTAGGAGAAGGAGAAGTAATGCGATCCTCTTAGGTGACATCAACTATCTCTTTTTAGTGGTAATATTTATGATTTTATATTTATTTTCAAGGTTCAACCCTTGAAAAGCTTAAAATAAACGCTCAACCTTCAAAGGGGATGAGCATGAATTCCAAGGCTGGTGAGAGGCCTAAGAGGGTTATTATTGCTCTTGGATTAATCCTAATCGCCGTCTCCCTAGCCGCCTTCTATCTCTTAAGGCCTAGAGAGGAGGTCCCAGAGAAGACATATGTCCTCTCGGGGAGGGTGACCGACTCTGCGACGGGTTCTCCACTTAAAGATGCCACCGTTAAGGTGGCTGGGAGGTCTGTCAAGACCGATGAGGATGGCAGATACCGGGTCGAGCTTAGGCCTGGAAACTACTCCATAACTGTGGAGAGGGAGGGCTACACCTCCAAGTCTGAGCTCTTGGAGATTAGGGATAAGGACATCTCCATGACAATAGCCCTAGTCCAGGTGAGGAAGCCTATCACCCTCGTCATCCTAACTAGGCACGACACGACTATACAGGAGAAGGCCAAGGCATCCTTCTTGGCTAGCAATATCTCAAAGGAGTTGAACATAGTTGACTTGAGGTTCATGCCCTCCGCAGGGCCCCTATGGGAGGACTACCTCAAGAGGGAGGGGGAGGTAGATGTTGCTTGGGGAGGGGGGCCAACCCTCTTCGACTCCCTCCTAAAATACTGGGCTCCACCGACTTCAAAGAATGCCTTAGAAATAATAGCGGAGATACCTGAAAAGATTGGGGGGGCGCCAGTCAAGAGGTTCGGGGGTAACGGTAGCCTCCTCTGGGTCGCATCTGCCATCTCCAGCTTCGGATATACCGTGAATAAAAGGGGCCTGAGTTCATGGGGGCTTGATAAGCCCCTTTCTTGGAGGGATCTGGCCTCCCCAAGCCTAGCTGTTCTACCCTACCCTCAGCTGGGTATAGCCGACCCCCTAAGGAGCACAAGCCATACCAGAATATATGAGATCATCCTCCAGGCCTATGGTTGGGATGAGGGGTGGAGGGTTCTCTCCTTGATGGCTGCGAACTCCAAGATCTACGATAGCAGCGATGCAGTGAGGGAGGGAGTGATAACCGGAGACCTGGCGATAGGGATCACCATAGACTTCTATGGATACCAAGCCATGAAGGTCAACCCAGACACGGAGTATATCATACCAGAGGGGGAGTCCATAATAAACGGGGATCCCATCGCCCTCGTATCCTCGAGCAGGAGGAGGGAGGCAGCCGAGTCCTTCATCGCTTGGGTATTATCACCCGAAGGGCAGAAGTTGTGGCTGGATCCGAACATAAACAGGATGCCTGTGAATGCGAGGGTCTTCGAGACCCCTGAGGGGAGGGCCCGAGAGGATCTTAGAAAGCTATATGAACAGACCCTGAAGACGAGGGGGATAGAGTTCGACGATGAGAGGGCTCTAAGAACCGAATTGGCGATGCAGCAGTACTTCAAAGCCGTCCTAATAGACCAGAACCTGGAGCTCAAGAGGGCCTGGAGGGAGGTGGCCAAGCTTAGAGCATCAGACCCTGAGAGGTATGAGGAGCTGAGGAGGAGGTTGACCGACATCCTCTCATTTAAGGATCCCACCACGGGGAGGGTTGAGAGGTTCACAGAGGAGTATGCCGCCACCATAAACCCGAGGCTCGTGGACCCGACATTCTCGGACTCCATGATGAAGGCCTGGAGGGAGGCCGCTAGGGAGAGGTTCGCGGAGATATACAACTTGGCCTCTAGATAGGTCGGGGCGATGATGGTCTGGGTGAGGGGGAGGTTCAGAAGGCTCCTCTTCGAGCTAGATCCCACCTCCATAGCGTTCATCTCGATACCTCTAATCATCTTCCTCTTCTTCCTCATCTACCCCCTATCAGAGATGCTGGTGATAGCCTTCACCAAGGATGGAAACCCATCCCTCTCCTGGTTCATGGACATCTTCACCTCGAGGTTTTACATAGACCCTATAGGGCAGGGGGCCATACTTGAGTATAGCCCTGATTACAACCTCCTGTACATCCAGGGTAGGGATCACGGGGTCATCCTCAACTCGCTGATCGTCGCAGCCTCGGTCTCTGGGATCGCAGGTCTCTTCGGTCTGCTCGTGGCCTTCATCCTAGCCAGATACGAGTTCCCCGGGAAATCCCTCTTCAGGGTTCTCTCCATGACGCCCCTCCTCCTATCCCCCTTCGTCAATGTCTTCGTGGTGAAGAAACTTTTCGAGCCCTTCGGCCTCCTGAACTGGCTCCTCCATGAGGTGCTCAGGGCCCTGCCATTCAGGGTTTACTTCGATGGCCTAGCAGCCGTGATCCTGGTCCAGAGCTTAACCTTCTACCCCATCGTCGTCCTGAACACCTACTCAGCCCTCGTCAATATGGATCCAACCATGGAGGAGCAGGGGGAGAATCTGGGAGCCAAGGGCCTAGGCCTCTTCCTTAGGGTTACCCTGCCCCTCTCCCTCCCTGGGCTGTTGGCAGGTTCGCTGCTTGTCTTCATATTCAGCCTCGAGGATCTGGGTGCCCCCATAGTCTTCCACGGTCACCCCCTAGCGAGAAAGCTGATATCGTTCCAGGTCTACTCCCGATTTATCAGTGAGACGGGGGTGAGGTCCCCGGAGATAGCTGCCCTCTCCCTCATCCTCCTCGCCTGCGCCATAGCCGTATTCATCGCCATAAAGAACTATGTTATGCTTAGGCCCTATGCTACTGTGAGCCGGGGTGGGAGGTGGAAGCCCAGGCTAAGGAGGCTAGGCCCAGCGGGATTGGCAGCAGTATACCTAATTCTTCCCCTCTTAGTGTTCTCATCTCTCCCTCAGTTGGGTGTCGTCGCCCTAGCCTTCTCTGAGAGGTGGGCTGGGTTGCTGCCAGAGGGTTTAACCACATGGAACCTCATCCAGATCTTCGTTAATCCAAGGGTATCTAGGTTTCTAATCAACAGCCTCACCTACGCCCTCATCTCCCTTGTGATCATCATCTCCCTATCCCTAATGGCCTCATACACCGCGAGTAGGATGAGGTTCAGGGGGGCATCGCTTATAGATGCGCTGATCACATCTCCAATAGCCATTCCGGGCATAGCCATCGCCATATCCTACTTCTACTTCTTCTCAAACCACTTCAGGGGCACACCCGTAGATCCAATAAACGTCCTCCAGTTCAACCCTGCCCCGATATTGGTATTGGGCTACTCTCTCAGGAGGATGCCCTTCGCTGCTAGGGCCATATTCGCGGGGCTCCAGCAGGTACATGTCAACCTGGAGGAGGCCGCTATGAATCTTGGGGCTGGGAGGCTTAGGACGATAGCTAGGGTCACAGCCCCCCTCATCTCCCTCAACATCCTCAGCGGGGCCTTAACGAGCTTCGTCTATGTTGTTGGAGAGGTGAGCCTCAGCATAATAATAGGTGTCCTGAACATGGAGTATGCACCCATGACGGCATACATGAGGGATGTCTGGCTCTCAGCCGTGGGCTCCCTCCAGATAGCTGCCGCTCTAGGCCTCCTGCTCATGCTCATGCAGCTCTCCGTCATCCTCATCACCACCGTCGGGCTCAAGCAGAGGTACGCCTTCATGGGTGTGTAGCATGGTCGAGGTTAGGCTTGAGAGGGTAACGAAGAGGTTTGGAAGAGTCGTGGCGGTGGACGAAGTTACCCTATCCATCAGGGATGGGGAGCTCTTCACCCTCCTGGGACCGAGCGGGTGTGGGAAGACCACCGTCCTGAGGATCATAGCAGGCCTAGAGCTCCCCGACTCTGGGAGGGTCTACTTCGGGGATAGGGATGTGACATTCATGAAGGCCTATGAGAGGAGGGCGGTGATGGTCTTCCAGAACTACGCCCTCTGGCCCCACATGAAGATCTATGACAATGTCGCCTTCGGCCTGAGGCTCATGAGGCTGGGGAGGGGGGAGATATCGAAGAGGGTGAGGGAGGCTCTGGAGATGGTGAGGCTTGAGGGCTTCGAGGATAGATATCCGAACCAGCTCAGCGGGGGGGAGCAGCAGAGGGTGGCCCTAGCAAGGGCATTAGCAGTAGAGCCTGAGGTCCTCCTACTAGACGAGCCCCTCAGCAACCTTGACGCCAAGCTGAGGGTGGAGATGAGGGAGGAGCTAAGGAGGCTCCAGAAGGAGTTCAAGATCACCTCGATCTACGTGACCCACGATCAGGAGGAGGCCCTAAGCATATCCGACAGGGTTGCAGTCATGAACAGGGGGAGGATCCACCAGGTTGGAACCCCCCTCGAGGTCTACGAGGAGCCGATCGACCCCTTCGTCGCCTCCTTCATAGGGAGGGCCTCAACAATATACGGAATCATGACCGGAGTGGAGGAGGGCCTCGCCGTAGTGGATTCGGGAGGCATGAGGTTCAAGGGGAGGCTCTTAGAGAAGGTCCCAGAGGGCTCCAGGGTTGTTGCCATATTCAGGCCTGAGGACTTCACATTCGGCCAAGAGGCTGAGGGCCTCAACATGTTCGAGGGGGTTGTAGACACCGTGATCTTCCTAGGGGCCCACTTCCACATAAGGGTACAAGTGGATGGCGTGGAGCTCCTCGCCAGGGTTGAGCCTAGGATGGTGCCAGAAAAAGGTTCCAAGATCAAGCTTAGTATAGACCCTGACCAGGTTAAGGTCCTGCCCACTCCCAACAAATCTTAATTAGAACCCCGTAAATGAATCATGTGTGAGAGTTGTTAAAACCCTCGCGATAATAATCCTCCTCGCACTCGCCTCTTTCCCAATCCACCCCTTAATGGGTGAGGAGCAGCCTCCGAGGTTCATAGAACCGAGGCTCGGAAACCCCTATCCGGCCCTGCCGGGGATGAGCCTCAATATAACCCTAACAGCCCACTCCGAGGCCTCGGAGTGGGCTGTGGAGGTGTACTCCATAGCCGAAGAGAATGGAGGCCTAACCTTCCTCAACTATAGCCTCCAAGTGGAGGAGGCCTGGCTTGAGGGGTTGAGGTGGAAGATACAGGTTAGGATACCCGATGGGATTAGACCAGCCCTCTACTGGGTCAGGGCGATATACAAGCTGGCCGGAGGGCAAAATTACCTGGAGGAGCCCGAATCCCTATGGATCCTAGATAGGTGGCCTGACGAGCTTACAATCCTCCAGTTGACAGATACCCACATAGGATACCAGGCTGAATCCTCTACGAGGACCCTGACCGGCCTTCTCATGGCCAAGCTCCTTAACGCTTCCATCATCCTCATCACCGGAGATGTTACTGACACGGCGACAAACTCCCAGGCCCAGGAGTTCAGATTCCTACTGCTTAACTATTCTCGTGGCAACCCCAAGTTCATAATACCTGGAAACCATGACCGCAAGACGGAGGCGTATGAGAAATATATAGGAGATAGAAACTATGCCGTGGATATCGGAAGCTTCTTCATACTCGGCTTAGACACGGGTGATGAGGGCTACATAGGCCCAGAGCTGATAGAGTGGGCGAATAGAACCCTAAGATCCATGATGGGAAGGACTAAGATCGTGATGTTCCACCATCCCCTCTTCGATGGATCCATCCATGGAACCCTGAGCTTCAACGGGACACTGGAGAGGTCTTGGCTCTACTCAAGCTGGAGGGGAGTTTACGAATACGCCTCGAGGCTTCTTAACATCCTCATAGAGAGCAACGTCACCATCGTCCTCTCAGGCCACATCCACACCGACAGGATCCTCCAATTCAAATACCTGAATAGAACCATATACTTCGTAACCACGTCTACGACGGGGGCTGGGAGGCCAGAGTACAATGGAGTCAGACTTTTAAGAGTCGGGAGAGATGGCTCGGTGGAGATAAGAACTCCACCATGGATGGGTCTCGAGGGCTACCCCAACTCGATTCCTGTTGAGCCTGTGGCCTCTATAACCTCCGCCGGCGAGGTGAGGCTGACGGGAGAGAGACCCCTATTCAGTTCAATCTCTTCCAGCGACGGCTCCTCCCTCAGCCTATCCCTAAATTTTCCCTTCGACTGGTTGAAGCTTGGTGGGAGGGTAATACTTCCAACGGGTGGTAAGGCATCTAAAGATGCCTATGCCCTTTACCTAACGAGGGTTGAAAATGGGAGTTCAGCACAACTTCTAGACTCTATATCCGTATCGGGCTTGAACTACTTTTTGGTTGATCTGAGACTTCCGGGATCTTCAAGACTGCTTTTCACGCTCTCAAGTTTTAAGGATATTCATCCCCCATCAGCCTCCATAGCCTATATGGTTCCTTCCACCCCCTCAGCAGATTCCCCGATAACCGTCTATCTCCAATCTAGGGATGAGGGGTGGGGGGTCCTCTCAGTCATCCTCAGGGAAGAATTTGGGGATAAGAGGGGGTTCAAAGATCATCCTGCAAACAAGGAGAGGGGGGACCTATACTCCGTGAGGCTGCCTGGATATCCCCCCGGCTCCAACATAACCCTGACCTGTATAGCCCTGGATGCGGCTCTACTGGAGGGTAGAAGCCAACCCCTCACCATATCCCTCCCCCCTCCACCAGCACCCTCATTCAGCCTGAAGGAGCTTAACATCTCCAAAGAGGAGGTAGAGCCCAACGAGGAGATAAGCATCAAGGTCACCCTAGCCAATGTTGGTAATGCTCAGGGCTCCCACAGGGTCTCCCTGAAGGTTAACGGGACGGAGCTACAGGGCATGGAGGTTGAGTTACCCCCAGGCAAGGAGAAGCTAGTGGAGTTCAAGCTAAGGCTCGAAAAGGTGGGGAGCTACATCATAGATGTAGATGGATTGAGTAGATCCCTAAAGGTCTCACAGCCTCCCCAGGCGCAGCCCCTCGGATTCCCAGTTCAGTACACAGTCTTTGCAGTAACTCTAGCTTCTGTGATCGCTGCCCTAGCTTTGTATATGGCGAGGAGAAAAAGATAGGACATATGGATCCAAGAGTTTTCAGCTAGATCATGAAGCTTTAACTATTCTATTAGTGTTATCGGTTTGTGAGGATCCCTCATACATCTCCATTCTCCCTCATCTTGACATCCTCGTAGGGGGCTGCGACCCTCCTGTAGAACTCCTGCTTGATGCATTCCAGAACCCCCATAGCCCTGTTCAGGTGGAAGTACCTAAGAGGATAGACCTCCTTCAATATCTTCGTGACAACATAGTTCAATTCTCCATCAACCTCCTCAACAGGCAGGGACTTCAAGATGCCAATGAGCTCCTCCAAAACCTTCTCATATTTGGGCCTCTTATCCCTACTTATATAAGGCAAAGTTATTCCTCCCGATTAGATCTCCGGTCGATCCAGTATTTAACGAGTTTTCAGTTAGATCCCCTTCATAACTTCTTGATTCGGCTGGAAGGTCTCTCTCAGGAACTGGATGAGGTCATCCTTCTCCTGGAATATCTTCGTGGAGTACCACTCGAAGAAGGGGCTTGGCTCATATGGGTAATAAGCGTATACGAACTTCGCCAGGCTCCTAGCCTCGACCATCTCGCACATCACCCCAGCCGAGAGCTGCTCCCTGGGGTGGTAGGCCACGACCGCGTAGCAGCTCTCGATGATCTTGTAGTCTATGTCTATTATCTGGGCCCTGATGTTCTTTATGGCCGCCTCCACCTCCCAGGAGTCGAGCTCATACTCCTTCAGCCCCTCAGCGTAACCTATGGAAACCCTTATTCTACCAGGTATACTCATCCCTTTCTCCCTCGCCTCATTCCTGACCCTCCTCCAGGCATCCACGATGCTCCAATCCTTTATCATGGAGGGTATGAAGACTGTGCAGTATGGCTGGATCTCTGAGGCGAATGCCTTGGCCTCCTCTAGAAACTGGCTGGATTCTCCGGTTATTGGGTGGCTGAGGTAGACCTTCCTCTTACCCCTGTCGAAGATGAGTTCTTTCAGGAGCCCTATGCCGTGCTCCCGCGCCACTATGTAGAACTCCCTGTGGGGGGTGAAGCTCCTGGAGAGGCTGTATATCCCCTTTATCTCCTCCCTCCTCCACTGGGCCAGCTCCCCCATGGTGAAGTGGTGCTCCATCCACTGGGGATCCCTCCTAAGCCTCTCCCTCACCCTGATGAGGTCATCTATCACGACGATGAATATGTCGGGGTTGAGGCTCCTAACCTCCTCCAGCTTCAACCCCTCATATGACATCCCCCTCCACTCGAAGTGGTAGGGCGTGCTTATGATGTGGACCCCTCCACCCTTCTTCGTCTCCTCTATAATCCTCTTTATGGCCGCCTCCCTGAAAGCCTCAAGCTTATCAGGCTTGCTGTCATAGAAGTCTAACACATTGAGCTTACTAAGATAGTAACCTTCCCTCCTCGCCTCCTCTACGATGTAGTCGAAGAGATGATAATAAGAGAACTCCTCCCTCCTCCCCAACTCCTCGAGATAATCATCCCTACCACTACCCGGCTGGCCACAACAGATTACCACGATCCTCTCCGACATCTATCCACTACATATAGCTGAAAGCACACTAGCTGATAAGTTTGACCTAGAACGCTCCCATTAGCTCTCCATAGAATCATCGGATGAGCCTCCTCTGATCCTCTAATGTCTGTCGATGGTCTATCCTGATACAGTTGAAGTTAAATGAGGAAAGGGTTATTGGAATATCTCTCCACCTACCAGTCAGCTCCTTAGTAAACATGCTCGACAAGATAGGCCTATCAAAACAACCTCTAATTATAAACCTCTGTTAAGATATCTTAAGGGAGCATCCTTGCGCGCCGCCATATATTACAGGAATGACGACATAAGGATAGTGGAGATGCCCATCCCCAAGATCGGGGAGGGTGAGCTGCTGATAAAGGTGATGGCATGCGGGATCTGCGGAAGCGATGTGATGGAGTGGTACAGGGTGAAGAGAGCCCCGAGGGTTCTCGGGCACGAGGTGGCCGGGGTGATCTCGGAGGTTGGCGGGGGAGTGGAGAGCTTCAAAGTGGGCGATAGGGTTGTGGTCTCCCACCATGTCCCATGCAACACCTGCCGCCTCTGTCTGAGGGGGGAGCATACCGCCTGTGAGACCCTCCACAGGACCAACATAGATCCAGGAGGCTTCGCCGAATATGCCAGGGTTCCGAGGATAAATGTGGAGAGGGGCGTCTTCAGACTGCCAGAGGAGGTGAGCTTCGAGGAGGGGGTCTTCGTAGAGCCCCTGGCCTGCGCCCTGAGGGCTCAGAGGAGGCTTGGCATCCGCCCAGGGGATACCGTCCTGATCCTCGGAAGCGGGGTTTCAGGAATCCTCCACATACAGATATCCAGAATCTTGGGAGCCGGCAGGATATTAGCCACTGATATAAATGAGTATCGGCTCAGGGCTGCCGAGAAGTTTGGCGCCGACATCACCATAGACGGCAGAATGGATGTTCCCAAACTCCTCAGGAGCTTCAATGATGGGAGGGGGGCCGACCACGTCATCGTCAGCACCAACGCCATCCCGGCCATAAGGCAGGCATTCCAATGCGTCGATGATGCGGGAAAGATCCTATTCTTCGCCCCAACACCACCGGGCGTCGAGATCCCCCTAGACATCAACGACCTCTGGAGCAGGCAGATAACCCTGACCACAAGCTACGCCGCGGCCCCATCAGACCTATTAGCGGCCCTCGAGCTCATAAGAGCAGGCCGCGTCAGGGTTAGGGATATGATAACCCACAGGCTAAGCCTAGAGGAGACGGGCATAGGATTCAGGATCGTCTCCGAGGCTGGAGATTCGCTCAAGGTGGTGATAGAGCCACATCAATAACATCTCAAGAAGTTATTGTAATAGTGAAAAAAGATGAGTATTCAACAAAATTTAATCTCTCCTTTTTTGGGTAACGTTCAAAGTCTATCTGAGAATTTCACATATTTCACTGGTCAATCTTCGAAAAGCTGATGTGCAGATCTATTTCAATCTATTTCATTTTCTTCACCACTCAACCCAAAACGTTTCAGCACCCCTTGTCCTGGTTACTCCATAGCCGACTGCCTCTCCGTTTAAGAGAAGAATGCTCTTTCTAAGGCCCTTAGGAATGCCTCTGCTAGGTATCTCATCCTCTCCCCATATTTCCTGAAAGGGACGGGGGCTAGACATCAATGCTTTCTCAAAGCTTGGACTGCCCTGAACATCGATGATCTCTGCCTCATTTCCAAAATGTTCCATCGATGCTAGAAGGGGATGGGCTTCAGGATCAGTTGGGTCGATGTAGGAGTTCTATTCCGCCTCAGACGTGGCTGCAAGGGTGATGGCGGCTCTTAGGCCTCTGAGGGCCTCGGGATAACGGTTGAAGACCGCCCTTAGGGTTCTCCCATCTATCCTCTCCACGTATGGGAGGACAGCCGCAGCATCGGCCATGGATGGGGTGACGAGCCTTAGTCTGAACTCGACGGGTTCAGCGACCTTGTAGGGCTTGATCTCGTGGAGTTTTTCGAGGGCTTCCAAAACAGTTTTCTCTATCAGTGCCCTAGCCTTCCTCGGGTGGAGGCATCTAGCTGCGTATCTCCCAACCCCCCACTTGACCACCGCCGCCCTTATCCCAGGAACTAGCCTCCTAGCCTCTTCGGCTACGGCGGCGTCGCCCGAGATGAATACTGATGGAACTCCATAGTAGCCAGCGAGGGCGGAGTTCAGGCCGAACTCTCCCGTTTCAATGCCATTGATATATATGGCATCTACAGTCCTGCTGGAGATGGTGTGGCATAGGACGCCGTCCTTCGCCCCGTTCATGGCGTGGTATCCGACATATAGGGCTGCGTCGAAGCCCTCATCTATGCCCTCCATCATCGAGAGGGGCTTGGGGGAGCCCCTCACCAGCTGGGCTCCCTCGTGGACCTCCTCTGGCTGGAGGTTCCTCATCCTTCCGTGGGCATCAGAGACCACGACCTCCTCAGCGCCGGCCTTGAGGGCCCCCTCAATCGCCGCGTTAAGGTCTCCCACCATGAGCTTTCTTCCCACCCCATACTCCTGGGGATCTCGGCCCACCTGGGACCAGTCAACGATCCCGCTTATCCCCTCCATATCTATGGAGATGAAAACCCTCTTAGGCTTCGAAACCATCTTTCTCATCCTCGTATGATCATACCCCAGTTCAAGATTTAAAATGGATCATTCCGTAGGTCTTTTAATCGGGATTTTAATACATCTCTCGAATGGCTATGGGGTGACTCTAAACCCTTTAATAGAATATTTGAGAACTTCTCGAATGTGAATCCTCGTCCCATCTTCGATCCATCTACTGGCAGGCTGATGAGGGTAGCCTGCTTCATGTCCGGCTCTGGCACCAATGTTAGGAAGATTATCGAGGCCTCGCTGAAGGAAGGCTCAAGGTTTAGAGTTGTCCTCATATTCACCGATGTGAAGGAGGACAGATTCGACATCGAAGGGAAGAGGATCTGCAGGGCTAAGGAGATCTCCGAGGAGTTCGGCATCTCCTACGAGTGCATAGATATCCTAGACTTCTACAGGAGCAAGGGATATAACTCTAAGAAGGCCTTGGACATCCGCCCAGAGTATGATACGAGGGTCCTTGAAAGGGTTGAGCCGTACGACGTGGACCTGATCGCCCTCGGGGGATATATGAGCATATTGACCAGACCTATCCTCGAGAGGTACGAGGGAAGGATAGTGAATGTCCACCCGGCTGACCTGTCAGTGACGGAGGATGGCCGTAGGAAGTACACGGGCCTGAACGCTGTGAGGGATGCAATCCTCTCGGGGGAGCGGTGGCTCTACTCCACAACCCACATCGTCAGGGAGAGGGTTGACTACGGCGAGATACTGGTAAGGTCGAAGCCCGTGGATGTGAAGCTCCCTGAGGGTGTCTCTCTGGAGATGCTGAGAGAGGATAAGGATCTGCTGAGGAGGGTTGTGAGGGAGAACCAAGATAGGCTTAAAGAAAGAGGGGACTGGGTGATCTATCCGCTCACGCTCCAGCTGATAGCCGAGGGGAGATTCGCCCTCGACGGGAGGGGAGGAGTATACCTCGATGGCGTCCTGCTGCCTCATGGGCTAAGGCTCTGAGATGGACGCGACTATGGCTTCATTAAGGCGGATCACATCCTCCACCCTAACCTCTAGGAGAAGGTCTCTGGATCCTCCCCCGCAGAATATCCTCTCAAGTTCAGTCAATTCATCATCTACAATCACCCTGACCCTCTCCCTGTAACCTAGGGATGGTGTTCCACCTGGAGGGTAGCCGCTTACAGCCTCAGCCTCCTCTGGGGATAGAAGTCTCACATTTCTCACTCCCAAAACTTCTGAGGCCTTCCGGAGATTTACCCTCCTATCCCCAGGAACTATCAGCACAACATGTTCCCCCCTATCCGTGACCGAGATGAGGTTCTTTGTTATCCTGTGGAGCTCTATGCCCGTGGCTGAGGCCGCATCCGCGGTGTGTATGGTCTCACTTTTGGGGATGAACCTATGATAGACCCCCTTGCTCTTAAGATATTCCTCTAGATGGCTCTTCAATGGTCATCCCTTAGGATGGGGCAGGTCATGCAGTGGGGGCCTCCTCCACCGAGGCTTAACTGGCTTCCTGGAATCCTGATAACGTCGAGCCCCCTCTCCTCCAGTTCAGCTATTATCCTCTCGTTCCACTCGTAGGAGACGCACTTGCCTCCACCTATCCCAACTATGTTCGTGCCGAACTGCCTCACCTCAGCGTCATCAGCATATATGAGCTCTATTCCCCTCTCCCTGAGATAGTCCTCTACGAATATCAGCTCCACCCCATCCTCGCTGTAGAGGTAGGCCGGGTACATCTCAAGAGATGGTTTATGGATAAGGGCGAGGTCGGGGGACAGTATCATCAAACCCCCGTCTAGGTGGACCCTGAAGGAGGGCAATGGTACAGCTAGGAGCCTCTTAACGGCCTTCCCAAGCAGCGTTCTCTTAACCATCTCCAGGCCAACCTCATTTGTCCTAGTTCCGAAGCCCACCATGAGCGTCTCCCGATCCAAGTATACGAAGTCTCCCCCCTCAACTGTACCCGGAGGCGCCACCCTCAGGGCTATCGGGATGCCCAACCTCTCCATAGCCTTACCAACCAAGAGGGGTTCAGGATACCTAGCCTGATAAGCCATCCTCAGGACGAGGGCGCCAAGGTAGGTTACGCTGCAGACATCCCGCGTATAAACCAGGTTTGGAAGCCTTGCCGCGATCTCCCCGTCCCTTCCCTCTAGAAGGTCTTCAAGGAGGATGACCTCAACACCCTCCCCCCTAAGGGCCTCTGTGAAGGCGTCATGCTCCCTCTGGAACATCCTCCAATAGACCACATCCCTGAAGAGGTAGGCGTCCCGATTGCTCGGAGTTATCCTCCTCAGCTCCTCTGATGGCCTATGCATCAAGACCCTCCTAAGCCTACCATACTCCGTCTGAGCTCCAAACTCCAATCCTCAATCCCCCACAGGTTAGGATGATAATTTCCCCGATTCGCATATAAAAACCTCATGTTGGGCTCGAGACCCCCATGACTCCCCTGGGAGGAGCCTTATAATTCGAACAGAACCCGATTTTTTTGCTTTATACATTTCCTGCTTAATCCAATCTAGGGCTGGATAATAGTATATTGAGAGTTGGCCTCATCATATTAAAGATCTGATTAATTCTCTTGATTGGAATTTTTATACTCAGATTAATACATAGATCTGTAATGAAGTCAAATAAAGTCTAGATGATCCCAATCCGCGACATCCCCTCAAATATCATACATCTCATACTTCGATGATTTCAGATAAATTCAGACTTCAAATTCTTAAGAAATGTGAGTCAATCATTTTTTGCTAGAATGAAGAGATGATGATAAAATAGCATAACAAAAGCCTTTAATTTTCAATATTTTCCACAAATCCGGCCTTGGTCTTCAGATATAGCTTTATACCCTTCATCACCAAACCTCAATTTGATCGAGTATGCTCTACTCCACCCTTGTGGAGGCTTATCAGAGGCTTGAGGCAACCACCAAGAGGCTAGAGATGACGGATATCCTAGCGGATATGCTCAGGAGAGCAGACCTAGATGAGATAGATAAGGTCATCTACCTGACCCAGGGTAAGATCCACCCTGACTGGACTGGTGAGCCTGAGATAGGTATCGCTGAAAAGATGGCCATCGAGAGCATAGCCAGGGCCTCGGGATTGGGGAGGGATGAGGTGGAGAGGCTCATGGCCGAGACCGGGGATATAGGGATCGCCGCTGAGAGGGCTATGGAGAGGAGGCGCCTTGGCAAGCTGGGGGGAGGACAGCTAACGGTTTCTGATGTCTACAACACCTTCGATCGGATAGCGAAGGAGTCTGGTAAGGGGAGCAGCGAGAGGAAGATAGAGAGGCTTATAGGGCTGTTCTCTGAGGCCTCACCCCTAGAGGTTCGATACATAACTAGGACCGTTGTTGGAACCCTACGCCTGGGGGTCGGGGATATGACGATACTAGACGCATTGGCCATCGCCTACACAGACTCGGCGGAGAATAGGGATATTCTTGAGAGGGCTTACAACCTCACCAGCGACCTCGGATACGTCGCTAAAACCTTGGCGAGGGAAGGGCTTGAGGCCTTGGAGAGGGCCAAGCCGGTCCTCGGAAAGCCGATAAGGATGATGCTGGCCCAGCGCCTCTCGACTCCCCAGGAGATACTGGAGAAGCTTGGGGGAGTGGGCTCAGCTGAGTACAAGCTGGACGGGGAGCGCTTCCAGATCCACAAGATGGGAAACGAGATTCAGATATTCTCAAGGAGGCTTGAGAACATCACCTCCATGTATCCCGACGCGGTGGAGATGGCGAGGAGATACATAAAGGCCAAGGAGGCCATCGTCGAGGGGGAGGCGGTGGCCATAGACCCTGAGACCGAGGAGATGAGACCCTTCCAGGTCCTGATGCAGCGGCGGAGGAAATACAGGATAGAGGAGATGATGGAGAAGTTCCCAATCGCCCTATTCCTCTTCGAGTGCCTCTACGTAGACGGCGAAGACCTGACCCTCAAGCCTTACAGGGAACGCCGCAGGAGGCTCAAGGAGATTATCGAGGAGACCAGCAGGTTCCGACTGGTGAGATCCATAGAGACATCTGAGGCATCAGATCTTGAGAGGTTCTTCGAGGAGGCCATCACAGAGGGCTGCGAGGGCCTGATAGTGAAGTCAACAGCCGACGACTCCCTATACAGGGCAGGGGCGAGGTCTTGGATGTGGGTCAAGCTGAAGAGGAGCTACCAGAGCAAGATGGTGGAGCCAGTCGACCTCGTAGTCGTAGGGGCCTTCCACGGGCGTGGCAAAAGGGCTGGCAGCTATGGAGCTCTACTAGCCGCCGTATACGACCCAAACGAGGATGTCTTCAAGACCGTCTGTAAAGTTGGCTCCGGGTTCACGGATGAGGACCTTGAGAGGCTGCCGAAGATGATGGAGGAGTACAGGCGCGGGGAGAAACATCCAAGGGTCGACTCCCTCGTAGAGGCTGATATCTGGTTCACTCCCAGCCTGGTCATAGAGGTTATAGGAGACGAGATCACTCTAAGCCCGGTCCACACGGCCGCCTTCAACACTATAAGGGTCAACTCCGGCCTCGCCATCAGGTTCCCCAGGTTCACAGGTAGGTGGAGGTCAGATAAGGCCCCTGAGGACGCGACCACCGTGGCTGAGATCGTGGATATGTATAAATCTCAGCTCAAGACCATAGCAGGAGAGGCAGAGGAGAGGTAGAAGAGGAAGATTGGTTGAGGAGATATCCCTCAAGGATTTCAAGAAGCTAGATCTACGGGTAGGGACGGTAGCCGAGGTCGAGAGGATCCCGGGATCGGAGAAGCTCTACAAGCTCCAGGTCGATATGGGCGGGGAGATGAGGCAGATAGTCACGGGGCTGGTGGGATACTATACGGAGGAGGAACTGAAGGGGAAGGTGATAATAGTATTGACAAACCTCAAGCCCGCAAAGATCTTCGGCGTATCCTCCAATGGGATGTTACTGGCAGCGGAGTTCAACGGTCAGCTGGCCCTCCTAACCACCGACAGAAGCATACCCAATGGGGCTAGAATAACCTAATCCTATATTTTTAAAAAGAAAATTATAAAGTTGAATATAAACTCCACAATTTTTTATAGTATGCAAAATAAAGAGAGAAAAAAGGGGTCATTTAAGGTGGGGTTATCTTTATAGCCTGCACGGGGCAGCTGTTCTCGCAAGCCCTGCACTGGATGCAGTCAGCCTCCCTCACAGGATCAGACTTCTTATCGGAGGTGGGATGCCCCGGGGTATCAGCCCACTCGTAGACGCTCATGGGGCAGACGCTTATGCAGATTCCATGCCCCTCGCAGATATCCCAGTCCACGGCCACATTCGTGCCGTGTATCCCCAGCCTCTTAGGGGGGTCAACAGGCCCCCAGACGCTGTGCCCCTGATGCTCCCCCACGACCCTTCTATTCCTCTGGAAATCCTGATCTATAGGCAATTTTATCCCAAAAAATATTATGAGAACTTTATAAACTTTTATTATACACCCGAGTTTACCACCAGTCTAGTATCGCTCCAGGTGTAGGACCTCTTTAACAGGTCTTCTGGGAGGGGGTGAGGGAGTTTCCGCCGGGTACCCGATGGGGATTATCGCTACCGGTCTAACGCCCTCCGGGGCTTCGACGGCCTTCGCGGCCTCCGCCTCATCGAAGGCTCCAACCCAGCATCCTCCGAGGCCATTGGCTGTGGCTGTTAGGAGCAGATTCTCTATCGAGGCCGCGGTGTCCTGGATACAGTATAGGTCGGCTCCTCTCTTTCCATACCTCCAGGAGGATCTCCCTGGCACGGCGCATACAACGAACACCAAGGGCGCCTCGGCTATGAAGGATTGTCCGTAGGCTGCGTAAGCCAGCCTCTTCTTTGTCTCCGGGTTCCTTACTGCTATGAACTCCCATGGCTGGAGGTTCCCTGCGCTTGGAGCCATGCAGGCCGCCCTCACCAGCACCTCAGCCGCCTCCTCTGGGAGCTCTCTCTTTGAGAAGGCTCGGATGCTCCTCCTATTTCTTATGATCTCGGGGATCTCCATGTCTCTCACAACTCCATCTCTTATATTGATATTAATCAATTATTTGCTCCGGTGCCTTTCAAACCTTATATTTGAAGATCTCAGGGGTCTCCCTCTCTTCATGAGGATAATGACAGTCAAGGCTATTACCCCCATAGAGGCGATTATGATTATGGGGGCTAGGGGGGTTTCCCGGGAATTTTGGTCTATCTCTGAGGCGGTATCATAACTCTTTATGTAGAGGCTTCCAGCCATAACGGCCTCCCTCATCTTCCTCGCATCGCCTACGTAGTCATATCTCGAGACATTTAGAGCTGTGACGATGGAGGGGCCATATTGTGGGGCCTCCATTATAAGGGTTAGGGGCTCCCTCGCCCTTGTGAGGGTTAGGTCGATCGGGAGCCATCCCCATGGTGGTACGTATACCAAGGCCCAGCCGTGCCATCCAACTCCCCTTTGATAGGTACTCAGATGCCCTCCCCAGGAAACCCTATCTCCGGTGATCCCCTCATTGAAGACCATCCCCAGCTGTAGTAGAGCTGGTATGCCTAATATGCGGCACATGGTTACAAGGAGTATTGCCTGGTCATCGCAGTCCCCCCTACCAGAGGCTATCGTCTCGTTCGGGTAACGAGGGGTCTCAAAGCTTCCATAGGATATGTTCTCCAGCATCCAACTCAGTAGGCTTAGAACCATTCCAAGGACGGTCGATTGGTTTGCGGCCAGCCTCAGGGCTAGGGCGCGGATCCCCTCATCCCCTGTTGTGAAGGTTCCCGTCTCCATGGTGTACTCGTCGATGAGTTCCCTCGGGATCTCCGAGATCAAGCCAGCCCTCTCCGGGTCTATCCTTGGTCTAGGCATCTCAGAGGTCTCGATCAAGTAGGTCACGGAGAAGTTTATGCTAGAATTTGGAGCGATGGTCAGGGGTATATCGAGAACCGCCAGCTTGTTCCCATCCTCGTCAAGGTAATCTCTGACTATTGAGTTTGTCAGGTTGATAATCCTGATGTTCTGTTTGCTATCGTTGTGGAAGAGGAGGATGGTTATGTCATCAACCGTCAACATGTAAGGTTCCTCTCCCCTATTCTCGAAGATGTATGTTGATGTGTATAGTCTCCTGTTCGTCAGCCCTTCATGAACCCCTCTAATCGGCGACGTTGAGATCAGGAGGATTATTAGGAGTAGCTCCTTTAAGCTCAATTCATGAGATTCTTGAGCGCTCGCCCCTTATCTTGATTATCAATGTTGGCTACTCAACATGAACCCTGAGGAGGTCTATGTCCTCCCTGAGGTATGGAAGGAACTCCCTCACAGCCCTCTCAACATCCCTCGACTGGGTTATATAACGGCCCACTATCAGGATATCAGCCCCGGCATCCAAAGCCACCCTCGCTGTCGACGGCAGTATCCCCCCAGCAACCGCTATAAGGAGCCTCTTTTCTCTGAAGCTCTCCCGGATCTCCTTGATATAACCCCACCTGGGCTCTGCGCCCCTCTGCTCCGCGTCTATGGAGCGGTGGAGAACCACACCGTCTGGAAGCCTCTCAAGGGCCCTGAGCCTTGAGACAGGGTCCGAGACCTCCATCATGTCTATGAAGGAGTAGATACTCAGCCTACGGGCCTCGTATATGAAATCGTTCAGGGTTTCTGTGGAGGCTGCTCCTAGGGCGCAGACAGCGTCGGCAGTCTCGTTGAATGCTATGTCAACCTCAACCTTGCCAACATCCATAGTCTTCAGATCCGCTACAAAGAAGCTGTCTCCAACAATCCTCCTCAGCTCCTTTATCACCCCAACCCCATACCGCTTTATGAGGGGGGTTCCCACCTCGAAAATTATGCTGTCGCTCTTGGGCACGGTGGCCAGAACTCTCTTCACAGCCTCAAGCTCCGGTATATCTAAGGCTATCTGGAGGTAGGGTGGGCGCCAGAGCCTTGGAGCCCTGAACTTTACGAGGGGGTGGCGGGCTCTATCCTTCTCGTACATCAGCCTCTCCATCGATGGATACCCTTGGAGGGCTCGTGTTAGGGCCAGCTTAGTTGCGCTGTAGTTGTACTGGTAGATCTTCCTCTCATCCTCCGCTTTGGGGTGGATGAAGACGCTTGCTATGACCACCCATTCATCCGCCGCCTCCTCTGGGAGGATCC